>DMOB01000068.1:0-5178 GCA_003452475.1 Acidimicrobiaceae bacterium
CCCCAAGATGTACATGAGTTTGGTCTGCTTGAGGATGAAATGCTCGTTGAGCACGACGTATTTTCACTCGTCGTTTTAGCTCTTTAAACAAATTTATTGGATCGGCATCTTGCTCAACCAATATAGATGCCATTTCTTTCCGATTAAGCGATCGCCGATTTATCGCTCGATTAAATCCTCTCTTTTCTACTCCATCGTGATTATTTGGAAGGCACATCAAACTATTGACATAGAGAAGAGGCACGCCAGCGAAAACTAGAATGAGCGTATGCGCTGCTAAATAGCACGCCTTTCCATACTTACTTCCTTCCGAAGTTAACAAATCATAAATCGAAACATTAAGCTCATATGGCTTTGGGCCATCCTGCGTGTTGTAACTTTCATACCTTCCACCAGCTTTTATAGTCGCATCAATTAAGGTCTCAACCTCATCATGATTTAATAGGCCCTCGATTGGACGAAGACCAATTCCATCGTGACTGGCAATAAAGTTCAAAAAAACTCCACTTTTTACTTCATTACTTATTTCGCGAGTCCACGTGCTAAGAGCTGTCACTGATTGAGCGATAAATGTGTGAAGTATTAAAGGCGGTAAGCTAAAGTTGTAGATTGCGTCAGCCTCGTCTCCCTCACCAAAATATGAAATGTTTTGCTTGTGTGGCACATTAGTTTCAGTAACCAAAACAGCTTGAGGCTGCCGCTTGTGAAGAAGCGCCTTGAAAATTTTTACACATTGATGCGTTTCTGGAAGGTGGACACAGCTACTTCCCGAAATCTTCCAGATAAATGCTACTGCATCGAGTCGAAACCATCGAACTCCTGCTTCCACCAGACGATCCACAATCTTTAGTATTTCCAAAAATACATCCGGATTCGAAAAGTCGAGGTCTACTTGGTCATCGCTGAAAGTACACCAAACTGACTTGACACCCGTTGTCGTATTCACCTGTCGCTCTAACGATCGAGAACGGGGTCTTACTACTTTCGTAAGGTCATCACCCGGATTTATTATTTTGATATACCTATTTCCAGGCTCCTGATCTAGCAAGAACTGGGTGAACCACTCAGATTCAGAACTCACATGGTTTAGTACAACATCAGCCATTAGCTTCAAGCGAAAAGATAGCGATTCGATATCGCTCCATTCACCCAGAAGAGGATCAACTTTTCTATGGTCAATAATCGAGAATCCATCATCTGAGCTAGACGGGAAAAAAGGAAGAACATGAAGGATTGAACAGACATCACTGAAATAGGCATCCAGGATTTCTCCCAAAACGTTAAGCGGGGCGTGATTTCCGTCAAGAAATGAATTCCCATAAACCAACAGAACCACATCAGATTCACTCCAACGCTTCGGCTCTAGCTCCGTAAAATCCCTACTATTATCTATCCCTACTGCGTCAATACACTTTTGAGCTAGGGCTTCAGAATTAACGTTTGGATACAAATGCGCTAGGTAATCAGCAATAAGTTCAAGAAATAGCTGCGATTTACCAGCTTGTTGCGGGTATGAATCCATACCTACTGAGCAAATGCTATTGGCTTAGGGAAGCAATGTCTTCCAAAACTTCTCCGGCATGTAAAGCCAAGTCAGGGTGACCTTTCATATTGTATGACTTGGCTATCACTCCTTCTTGATTGATTAAGTAGCTATGCCTAAATGGGAAGCCTCTATCACTAACAACTTCATAAGCCTCACCAGCAATTTTTTCTGGATCAGCCAATAGTTGATACGGAAAATTTTCTTTATCAACGAAGGACTTCTGAGCCTCAACGGTGTCAAAAGAAGCGCCAAGGATTACCGCGTTAGCGTCAGCAAATTCTGGAGCTCGGTCACGGAGCCCTCCACCTTGAATCGTTCAACCAGGGGTCCCAGCAATCGGATACCACCAAAGAAGGACCCACTTGCCTCGGAAATCCTCTAAGGAGGTTTTCACCCCGTTGTGATCGTCTAATTCAAATATTGGGGCTGTCGTGCCTACTTCAAGCATGGAACTCCTAGAACAAGTGTGCCTGACCATTCTACAACTCACGATGTTGCATGCGCCCAAAAGCGCCTATCATCTTTTAGATGCACCCACTTTCGATGATGACCGCCGCAGAAATTAAGACAAGTGCAGACATACTGCGACGTAGCGGCCATATCGACAGCGACGCGACATTTCATGGTTGCTGTATTCACGAGCCACCAAAAGCCGAGGTCGCATCCTGGCTCGCTGGTGATTCAACTGATCGCCGACTTGACCTTGTCGTTCATTCGAAAGGGGAAACCTACGAGGCACGCGTTTCAGTAAGTCGAGGCGAAGTAGACCGTTGGGCGCTAGTTCCAGGTGTAATTCCGCGAGTTGGCTTCATTGAACTTTCTAAGGTAATGGAGGCATGTAAAAATAACCCTGATTTCCAGAAAGCACTTTCTAAGCGAGGTATTGCTGACGCATCTAACGTTCAGGTTGATCCGTGGCCTACCGGAGACTACGACTTCGAATTCGAAGATGGTAGAAGAGTTCAACGCTGTATAGCATTTCACCGGCCTAATCCGGATGACAACGGTTACGCCTTTCCGATCGATGGCTTGATGGTTCATGTTGACGTCGATAGTTTGGAAGTCTTGCATATAGAGGATTTCGACCAATGGCCTATGGCAACAGAGAAAGGAAATTATGACGTTGATTCAATTGTCAGTGATTACGGCCCCCTCAGAGAAGACCTTCGACCGGTAGAGATCAGCCAACCCGAAGGGGTTAGTTTCTCTATTGAGGACAACCAACTTTTTTGGCAAAAGTGGAACTTCAGGCTAGTCATGGATGACACCGAAGGACTGGTGTTGCACAGAATCGCTTATACCCAGGATGGTGTCGAGCGACCAATTATTGACCGGGCGTCGCTAGCAGAAATGGTTGTTCCCTACGGTGATACTAGGCCTAGCCAGACCTTCAAACATGCTCTCGATTCGGGTGAGTTTGGACTTGGAATGACGGCCAACTCTCTGACGCTCGGATGCGACTGTATTGGAGAAATTGTTTATCTGGATGCAGTTCAAATGCTTGATGATGGCAGCGTCATGAGCACTAAAAATGCCATATGTATCCACGAAGAGGACTTTGGAATTGGCTGGAAACATACTGACATGTTGACTGGACAGGTAGAAGTACGAAGATCTCGACGTTTGGTTGTAAGTAGTATCTCCACAGTAGGTAATTACGAATATGGCTTCTTTTGGTATTTTCATCTCGATGGCTCAATCAAGCTTGAGATAAAGCTCACCGGCATTTTGACTACACGCTCACACCGTGACGGCGACGATTTAACTTTTGCGCGACAGATCGCACCAAATGTGGCTGCCCCAATTCATCAACACATTTTTTGTGTGCGTCTTGATATGGCTATTGACGGAACCAACAATAACGTAATCGAAGTTAATACCGCTGCCCTTCCTCAAGGCTCAGATAATCCCCACGGCACAGCTTTCGCTGCTACTGAGACACTCCTCAGCGATGAAAAGTCGGCTATGCGTAATACAAGCTCAGCAAGCAGCAGATATTGGAAAATCGAGAATTCACACAAAACCAATCGTCTTGGTTACCCAACTTCTTACCGCCTGCTTCCTTCGTCCACAGCAACGATGTTCGCTTCAGCTGACTCACCGCATGGCCAAAGAGCTGGTTTTGCTAAACATAATTTGTGGGTAACACCTACGGTGCAATCCGAACGGTACGCAGCCGGAGATTATCCGACTCAAAAAAATGCTGGACATGGGCTACCGAGATATACAGCCGACAATCGTTCAATCACCGAAACAGACGTAACTGTTTGGCATAGTTTCGGACTCACACATGATGTACGGCTAGAAGACTATCCAGTGATGCCTACCGAATACGCTGGATTTCTAATGGTGCCTGATGGCTTTTTCGAGCGCAACCCAGCGATTGATGTTCCGCCGAGCAGCAATGGTCACTGCCATTAGGTCACTACACGTAAAAATCTTCGAAAGCTATGATTCATTCTTACCGATTATGAAATAGCTGCATACCTTCAACAGGCCAGTCAATGGCGTACACATGTCCATAATCTGACGAAGTTACATATAACGTCTTGAAATCAGTTCCTCCAAAACAACAATTAGTCGCTCCAGGTTCAGGAAGCTCAATAACTTCGATGGGTCTACCATCTCGACCATCTAGCACAAACAAATTATTTGAACCGTGCCCGGCGACAATGATGCGGCCAGAAGCATCGAAACAGAATCCGTCAGGGACTGACCTACGACCAATCATCCCATTTGCTTTAGAAATACGGCTCAAAATACCAGGATCCTCAATCTGGAAACTAAGTAGCATCCCTGTTAGCGACTCACAAACCACGAGCACGCGACCATCATCTCGAACTCCAAGCCCATTAGGAAAGCCGATACCTCCGGCTACTCTGCTAGCTGTTCCATTTATATCTACGTAGCAAACAGGTCCGCCATCTCGCTCTCCTCCTACTAAGCCTGACCAGATAGGATCGGTAAAATAAAATCCTCCATAGCTATCAAAACATATGTCATTAGGAGCGTTTAACGGCAGGCCATCAATCTCAAGCAAAAAATCGTTAACAGTTCCTTCGGCATTAATCATTTGTATTTTTCCAGCACCATTTTCAATTGGGCCAGCACCTTTTGTAGATGGCATGTCTGTTGGCCACCTACCGCCGTTATTGCAAATCAACAAATTACCAGCGCTATCGAAGGCCGCCCCATTAGGCCCACCTCCAGTTTCAGCGAAGGTGGTTACAACACCAGAGTCACTAATTTTTGAAATTCGTTGGCCAGCTATTTCTGTAACATATAGATTTCCATCAGCGCCCACAGCTGGACCTTCTGGAAACATAAGACCTGAAGCTAAACGGTCAATCTGCACGATTGGAACTCCCCATAAAGTTACGTGACCCGGTTAAATTTTCCTACCCAGGTATTGCATTAGCAACATACCCCACGCCGAGGTCAGACTGTTCGGTATTCGAAGAACAAAAGAAAGCTTCCGGGCATCTCCACATTCCTAATATTTCACAGCTCGCTAAAGATCTATAGTGATGGGAAGCTTTGCAAGCTCGCTATCCTAATTTTACAGCGAGTGGCTTACTCGCACAACGCTCAGATCGAGTACCCTAATCGCCTATCCGGAATCACATTATGGA
>DMOB01000068.1:5468-5683 GCA_003452475.1 Acidimicrobiaceae bacterium
CGAGTACCCTAATCGCCTATCCGAAATCACATTATGCAAACAACCAGCGATGCTCTATCTCTAGCAGAACAGATGCACTCGGAAGAAATTGCTTTTATCTGCGAGGGTCGGAAGAGAACTTTTAGCGAGTTTCTTGATCGCTGTCATCGAGTCGGCTCAGTTCTAAATGAACTGGGTGTTAGCCAAGGCCAACGAGTAGCTATTTGGGCCGCTAA
>DMOB01000258.1:0-4471 GCA_003452475.1 Acidimicrobiaceae bacterium
GAACAAGAGAGTCTCATCGCTTCTTTCGGTGTTTTACTTGGCTACCGCTACGCGAATTCACCTATCTGCATTGCTGATGGCACACCAGAGCCCGAAGACCACCCTCAAATGTATGTACCCACATCAAGGCCAGGCCACAGAGCACCCCATATTTGGCTTACAGAAGATGAAACTCTTTACGATCGTTTTTCTG
The DNA here is from genome assembly GCA_003452475.1 of Acidimicrobiaceae bacterium. Classification (GTDB taxonomy): domain Bacteria; phylum Actinomycetota; class Acidimicrobiia; order Acidimicrobiales; family Poriferisodalaceae; genus UBA9040. The sequence continues at coordinate 194 of DMOB01000258.1, forward strand.
TCGGATTTAACCTAGTCAGAACGAATCCATCGGTTGATATTTCTGATTTCGTAGCTGAAGCGACTATGAGAGGGTTGCCTCTAGCAGTCGTGGATATCGACACCCCAGAAACCCGGGCCGTTTACCCATTCGCTTTGACTTTGGTCCGGCCGGACCTCATGGTTGCATGGCGAGCCAACGTAGCTCCAACAACATCCGAATATCTTTGGGATAAAATAACTGGTCATTTCTCCACAAGTTAGAGCACCAATTTAGACTTTCTATAAGACTCACAGGTAACTGTTTTTGGATTCCAACGTCACACTCGGATATAGGACATTTAGCTATAGATATAGGTACCTAATATGAGATCGTCTGATATGTCTGAAGCGATCCCTGGACCTCATCATTGATTCCAAAAAGCACCGACCGTCTCAATGTGCGAAGATAAAATTATGCATATAACAGTTTTCCCTGCTGCTCAGATTCACACGATGGATCCGGGAAGACCTCATGCCTCCGCTGTTGCTGTTGCAAATGGCCGGATAGTCTCTACGGGAACAATTGAATCGATGCAACCTTGGCTGCGACGAAATACTTATGAAATCGACAATAGGTACGCAGATAAAATTATCTTGCCCGGATTTATCGACCCACACACACACCTTAGGTACAGCGGTGTCTACATGGGACTCAACTATGTCGGCCCAATCGATTCCGCATCACCTACAGGCCTCCGGAAAGGGTTGCCAACCCGAGATGCTGTGTGTAACCAGCTGAGGAGCCTAGTCTCAGAACATGATGACCCTTCTAAACCGTTAACGGCATGGGGCTATGACCCTGCTGTGCAAGAAGGCCATTTAGATAGAGATATGCTTGATGCCATTAGTGACACAATCCCTCTTTGGGTGGTGGCTTACGCCCCACATATCATTTATGTAAATTCCCCGATGCTTGAGTTAATTGGGGTGGATGAGGACAGCATCGGTCACGGTCTAGGTAGATACCCTGATGGTCGTTTAAATGGTTGGTTCGTTGAGACAGAAGCGATAGCGCGAGCGACACGTCCAGTAGCAGACAGCGTCTACGCTGATGGTTCTGGAAGCCAGGCTATTGAACGGATGGGGGCAGTAGCTCAACAAGCGGGATTGACGACAACCGCTGACCTTGGTTGGGGTTTTAGCGAAAGCTTCGAAAAAGAATGGGCAGACCACCGTTCGGCAATAGACAATGACAAGTTCCCTCTTCGAATACTGATGATCCCATTTGAGGCGAGATTGACCCGCGATTTCGGCGATGAGGCAATCAACTTTTTAGCAGGTAAGCGTCTTGAAGGGGACGACCGGCTGACTACTCATGGAATTAAATACGTGAACGATGGTTCCTATCCATCAATGACTTTAGTAATGAACCAACCTGGCTACCTAGATGACGACACAGCACATACCGGAGAAATTCCCTGGGAAAATATGGTTGACCGTATGCGACCTTTTTGGAAAGCTGGTATCCAAATTCACTCTCACGCTAACGGTGACCGAACTGTCGACATGACTTTAGATACCCTCGCAGCTCTCCAGTTAGAACATCCAAGATTCGATCACCGGTTTACGATAGAGCATTACTGCTTAAGTAATCCATCGCAAGCAAAACGATTAGCAGCGCTAGGTGGTTTAGCGAGCGTCAACATTTATTTCGTGCATTATCGTGCTCAACTGCACAGTGATCATGGCTTTGGCCCCGACCGAAGCGAAGCAACTGCGCGTCTGGGCTCCCTAGAACGAGCAGGGGTTACGTTTGCACTACACAGCGACTTTAATCTCGTGGTAACTCCCCTTTCGCCTTTAACAGCTGCATGGTGTGCCGTTAACCGGTTAGCGGCCGATGGTTCTACTGTGATGGCTCCCGGCGAAAGAATCTCTGTCGATAGAGCACTTCGTGCTATGACCATAGATGCCGCTCATGTGCTCAACCGTGACGATCGACTTGGTTCAATGGAAGTAGGAAAATACGCAGATTTCACTGTTCTGGATGACGATCCGTACCAAGTAAGTGTTGAAAAGCTAAACCGCATTTCAGTACATGACACAGTTCTCGAAGGAATCCCGGTCGCAAAATGACTGAATTGGAATTTGCTTGGAATGCAACTGTAAATTCGATTTTATCTGCACGATCAGAGCCACACATGCCAGAGGCGACCGACCTGCCGGTTCTCATACTTACAGGTTTGCTCGGCAGTGGTAAAACAACAATCTTTCGTCAACTTCTAAGCGGCGACCATGAACTGCGTATTGCGGTAATCGTAAATGACGTGGCGTCTATTAACATCGACGGACTATTTCTAGCTGAGAGCGGCGTAGAACAAATTGAGTTAACTAACGGTTGCATGTGCTGCTCTCTTTCCGATGATTTAGAAGCAGAACTTAATCAGATTACGGAAGCCAGGACCTTTGATGCCATAGTTATTGAAGCAAGCGGAGCTTCAGATCCAGTATCAGTAGCGAACGCGATCAGAAACGTCAACGGGTGCCGAATAGACGGAATTATCGCTGTCGCTGATGCTGAACAAATCTGTCGCCAAATCCATGACAACAACATGGGGCACTTGGCTAAGCGCCAGCTTCAAACTTCGCACCTGGTTCTTCTATCCAAAACAGACTATGTTGACGCGGATAAACTCGCGCAAGCAACAAAACAGATTGCAGAGGTCGCTCCCGGAAGAATGGTCCTGCCTTGCGAGTTCGGCCGCATAGATCCGCAAATTCTTTTGAGCGCTGCAATGCGCGGCGCTGCATTCGAACCCGAGCTCGAAACGCACACAGTTGGGCTAGCTACCCAAGTGATAGAGCCTGCTGGGCCTTGGAAAGTAGCTGATCTCCAAGACTGGCTGATGAGTGACAATTTAGATCTGCTCAGAATAAAAGGCTGGTTTTTAGGATGTGATAACGAAACCTATGAGCTCCAGCTAGTTGGTTCACGTTGGACAATAACCGAGGTCGCTACTCAGACTTATGAACACGCTTTGGCAATTATCGGTCGCGATAGTGAGGCCCTTAGTTCTGCAATTTCTGATTTGCAGAAACTCACTTCAAGTTAAATTAGCGGGCAAAGCAATGATTAAGAAGCAACTCAACTTCAGCGGAATCCGATAGGTATCTGAAAGCTTCTTAACTGGCGTTAGCAGTCTCATCAGACCGCTGGACAGAACATCTGACTATGCTTCTTCCTATCGATCTATAGGGGGGGCATGCTCGGACACATCAGAGTTATTGACTTGTGCAATGGAGTTAGCCAGTTCGGTAGTCACCTCTTGTCGCGTCTCGGAGCAGAGGTCATAGCCGTAGAACCACCGGCCGGGGTAGCTACTCGACATGCTGGACCGTTTGTTGATGACATACGGGACCCAAACTCAAGTCTCACTCACTGGGCATATAACCGGGGAAAGAAATCTGTAATTTTAGATTTGAGCGTAGCAAGAGATCGCGATACGTTTCTCGACCTTGTCTCAACAGCAGATATTTTATTTGAAGATCAGACTCCAGGCAGACTTGCTTCTGTCGGCTTGGCATATTCAGATTTAGCGATAGTGAACCCTCAACTGATTCACTCTTCGATTACTCCATATGGCAGCACTGGACCGCGATCTCATTGGCAAGGGTCAGACATTACCGCTGTAGCAGGAAGCTCTTTTATGCACATAAGTGGCGACGCTGACCGCGCTCCGCTTCGAGTTGGTCTACCTCATAGTTTTCTCCAAGCCTCAGCAGATGCTGCTGCCGCAAGCCTTATTGCAATTCAAGAACGTCATAAGAGCGGGCATGGTCAACATATTGACGTTTCAGCTCAAGAGTCTCTGACACACGCAAACCCTTCAGATCTCTCACACTTAGCGAATGCAACATCTGTTCGTCGAATGGCTGGTGGTGTTAACACGGGTGGGATTGAAATACCGTTAGTTTTTCCGTGTAAAGACGGCTACACGATCTCAGTGATTTTGCCCGGTGCAGCGTTCGGTCGATTCGCCGATCGCCTTACAAACTGGATTAACGAAGAGGGCATGGCAGATCAAAACATTCTTTCTTTAGATTGGGAGAATCTCGGTACGCACCTACTGAACGGCGAAATAAGCGGTGAAGTAGTCGTTAGTGCTTTCCAGACATTCGGCACGTTCCTAGCGACTAAGACTAAGGCTGAATTGTGGGCAGCAGCGCTCGAGAAAAACTTACTTATTACTCCATCTATGACTATTGCAGACCTGGTCGAATATGAGCACCTAGAGGCCCGCCGTTTTTGGGAGAGACA
>DMOB01000258.1:4874-5486 GCA_003452475.1 Acidimicrobiaceae bacterium
TTCTCATAAGCCATCAAAGCTCGGCGAGCATAATGAACTACTCGACACCATACGTCGGAAGCCAACCCAAATCAGCAGACCAAAGAGCACCTCTCTACCGCTCGATGGCCTCAAAATCCTCGAGTTCTCTTGGGTGATAGCAACCCCTTCCGCAGTACGTATTCTCTGTGACTACGGAGCTACAGTCGTCAAAGTTGAAACAGCCAGCAGACCTGACACGATGCGAACGGTGAATCCATTTGTAGATGATCAGCCTCACCCTGATAATAGCGTTGGGTATGGTGTGTACAACGCCGGGAAACGCAGCATTAGCCTTGATTTATCTAATCCTGAATCGCGCGAGGTTGTACTCGATCTGATTCGCTGGGCAGATGTAGTCACGGAGTCGTTTGCTCCTGGAACTATGAAGCGTTTGGGATACGGGTACGAGAAGCTTTCAGAAATTAATCCTCAGCTGATAATGCTCTCAAGCTCTCTGCTTGGACAGACAGGACCGCATTCAACAATTGCCGGGTACGGATTCATGGCAGCAGCTATTGCCGGCTATTACGAATTAACCGGATGGGCAGATCGCCCTCCAGCTGGACCATACGGACCTTACACCGATTATTT
>DMOB01000266.1:0-8940 GCA_003452475.1 Acidimicrobiaceae bacterium
TTTCCTTCTAGTGTCACTTCACCGCGAAGAGACCCTCCCGCTTTGAGTAACTGATACGAATCTTCGCTCGTTGGTATATCTGGTAACGCTGAGCTCTTCGACTTTAGCTTTGCTGCAACGATCGAATCGCTAACACAACTTGTTGACTCCGGGTCACTCGTAGGTTCGTAAAGTAATGAACAGCCGGCGCCTAAATTAATTATTTGGGCGAAGGTTTCATAGCCAGGCTTCGATGCTTCAAGCACAAATGTGCCTGGTGTCGCCAGACCTCGAAATTCAAAACTCCCTTGTTTCTTACCTAAAGCTCTTGCTGCTTCGCTGGTCAAAGTTTCGCTTGCGAAGGTTCCGGCCGCAGAAGTCAGCGTAATAGCCACGCCCGAAAGCGCGGTATTCATATCGCCTTCACCAGGTCCGAAAAATCTACCAGCTAAAACACCATCTGCCGGAGAAAGTGTAATAGCGCCAAGATCAATGAAATCAGCGCTCGACGCGGTAACTATACGCGTAGTACTCACGTACCCAGGTTTGTGTATTCGGAACTCATAGACCTGGTCCCTTGCTAACGCAGCAATCACAAACTTATTTTCTTCTCCATCTAGAAAATGAGTTTGTTGTTCACCAGGGCAATTTTTTTTAGTCTCGTTCGTGTCTTCGATGAGCATTAAATTGTTTACTTCGGTTTCATCAGAACTAGCGACTTGACGCAGCTGTTCACCTAGACCAGAAGTACTCGCAGATTCTACAAAATCTCGTTGATAGCCAGCCTCGACGAAAGGCTGCTTACCGGTAGTTTCACAAAATGTGACTCCAATCGGGTCAACGTTGCCAGTTCCTGCAGCATCTTCCACTGCTAAAATAACTTCACCTTGAACTTTGAAATCGTTTTTTATTGCTTGTAGCTCAGAATTTTCTGAGCCTCCCTCAGCGTCATCTTCTGAAGTTTTTTCGATTAACCCAGCGGGGTCTTTGCTGGTCGATTGCCACAAGCCTTTCGTTAATACGCCAATAAACAAAAGCGCTATAATAAAGAGGCTAAGCACAGGAAGAATACGCGCTCCATTTGCGAAAACCGGAATTTGACGGACTAATCCCCTGCCATAAACCGGATTTCCGCTTGATTTGGCGACAACTCCGTAGCCATGAATCCTCTCTCTACCAAACCACTTCAGCGGGACCTTTATTTTGCCGCGAACCGTCACACTATGCAACGCGCTTAGCTGAACTTGAGTTGAGTCAAGATTAACTTTTATTCGAGAAGATTCCGTCTCCGACGCAAGATCCAACAAAATGGATTCTTCACTTCTATTTCTTAATCTGATACGAATTTTACCGCGCCGATTAACCCTCAATGGAGTCGGGCTAACCCGCACTGTCACGCCGCTCGTGTCAACAATGTTTACGACGAAAGGAACCGTGACGACAATATCGCCAGTAGTTCTATCTAGGGCATCAATCTCAAGATCATGTTCACCGAAGGGGAAACCGGCCGGCACTTCGAGAACGATAGACCTAATAGTTTCTTCGCCCGGTTCTAAACTAACGATAAGCGCTTGCATAGGACCCGAAGGAGCCCCAAGCACCCGAAGGATAAGGTCGCTAGCCTCGCCGCTTTCGTTTGCTACTTTAAGGCTGAATGCTATTGAGTTAGTAGAAAAGACGACACTTTCTTGGTCAACGGCTAGCGATACTTTATTCGAATCAGTAGGAGCCATTTTCCTTTTTCGTGATAACCGTTTAGGCAAAAACTAGTCGCCCATACCCAATGATTTAAGCTTTACGCCTTATTTAATTTATTTTAATTATAGAAAACTCATAGCTATTTCGTTAGACGGCGACAAGCAAAGGTTGGAACGCTGCCAGCCACTGGCGGAACACAAATTAAAGTGACTTCCTCTCCTGCTCCAAGAGCAAACGAGTACGAAAAGTTACTTGAATTTCCATTCGAAACGCCAGCAGCCGTCAATACGTATCTTTGAGGTGCATCAAGGCCTGCAAAGTTAGTCTCCGTGCCATTCGCTGGTACCACGCCAACAGCTGGTGTTCCATTTGGAAAAGCAGTTTCCGAATACATCCTGATCTGCCAACCCTGTTTCGGACTAGCACAGGTTGCGGTCGCTAACGCTGGAAAGGAGCTACACACCTGAACTTTTACGGTTGAAGACAGCGAGAGGTCAAAATTCTCTTGCCGCGCGACACCTGGCTGTAATCGCACAGAGGATGATTCCGAAACAGCCCCTTTTACAGCAGCGGTTACAGAATACTGACCGACAGGGATATCAGCAAAGTAATAGCTGCCTGTGCAAGAGTCGTTTAGCTCTTTAAGAGGATCTTTCGTAACACAACGGCTTGCTGTGAACGTATCAAAAGTAATGGAGCCATTTGAGAGGGCCACTTCGGCTAAGTCTTTATTAGTTAGTGAGCTGGCCGGGCAGGCAACTCCAGGAGTTGTTACCAATGTACATTGTTTAACCACGCCACTTAGTTGCGCAGTAGAGGAAGTCAAGTAAACATTGCGAGTTCTGACAGGCCCTAGGTCCGTTAGCAATACGTCTATTATCGATGTTTCATATCCGGGTCTCGTGAACGTAAGTCGATACTCTCCGGGCACCGGCAACTTCGGCAAGATGTAGTTGATTGACTCGAGACTATTCTGACCACAGGAGCGCTCGACGAAGCCTTGCAGAGTCACTCCAGTCCAAATATCAACTCCATCTGATACTTCGATGGTTACCCCATCTATGGCTTTCCCGTTCTGGTTTGACACTTTTCCACATATGGCTCCGGCGGACGGATTAACAACTATGTTTAGGTCCGTCACGACCTGACCCGAGACCAAATTAATATCTATCGCAGCAGTTCGAAAGTTAGTTCCGCTTTGGACTTCTAGCTGATACCGCCCGGGTGTCGGAAGTCCTTCAAACGAAAAAGTTCCGGTCGCTGCAGTCAAATAATTTGCTTGTCTTTCTTCGACCACGAGCCTAACTTTTTTGACTCCCTCCTCCGGGGCCACGATTTTCTTCTCCACCGCCCACCAGCTAGATACTCCGTAAGCGTAAACCCAAAGATCTGAAGGTGTTTCGGTCAAGTAGGCGACTTCGAGATCACACGAAGAATCATCAGACTCAATTACACAACTGCTGACGACATTTTTATCGATAACGGCAAACACAGAAACATTTCGGCCACGTGGCACAACTTTTTCAGTGCCGTCTTCATCACTGAGCATTACCGTTACAGAATCTCGGGAAAGTGTTGGCGGGGCCGGCTGAGTTGAATCTGTATCGCCCAAAGCTAAGAATTTGTTTACATCGATATCAAATGTTTGAGATTTTTCAGGAGAAAGAAACACAACCTCGACATCTCTAAACAGTCTTTTTCCATCTGCATCTTCAAAGCTTGCAAATAGTTGACGCAATCCTTCTTCTCCGCTGCCAATAGTGCAACCGGAGTAACCTTTCTCTATCGTACATTCAACATTTTTGATTAGATTTGGTTTCAAGTAGAAACCGCCGGTTGCTTCTTCATAAACGATCGTAAGTTCGAGTACCTGATCAGCCTTAATTTGAATTGTTCTTAGAGATCCGAAAGTTTGATCCGGTGACGCTCTGAACTCCACGGAAACTTCTCCGTCTTCCAAACCTTTAAACCCACATCTACCATTTCGCTTCGTGTCCAGTACATCTCCGCCAGGAGCAACGTTGCCGGTGTCTTGACATTCCAATATTTTGGAACGCTGCGTTAGTCTCAGGGACCAGTCTTCGAGTTGAGAACCTCCCGCACAAATGGACACACACACTTCCAACTGCATTTCATCGCCAGGGATCATAGCCTTAGCATTTCCATACAAATCAGACGGCACAAAATCGGAAGGCAAATCGTAGAGAGACATAACTAGACTCTCGCCTGCTTTATAAAATTTTTGTGACGTAGGTGAAACCCTTTGAACTAGGCGGACCGCTGTCGTAGGATTCGGAGCGGCAACTTCGAACCGCTTACTCATTGATTCAGACTTGATTGAAACAATTGTCCCGTCTTCGACCGGAACCACTTGATTATCAACGACTTTGAACAACTTCCCGCTTACTCCACCATCTCCTTCTTGCAAAGATAACTCCGGGACTTGCTCTACTTCATCTGGCGTAAGATCAAAATATGGCGAATATTTAGTGCCTAAACCTGGAGCCGACGCGCGCACCCGATATCTCCCTGTAGGCAGGGAATCAAACAAATATAAACCCTCGCTATCAGTCTGAGTGCTACTGATAACGACATCGCTATCGTCATCGGTTAGGAAAAGCGTTTCTGGCGCTATTAAAAGCTCGACATCGACCGCATCTACCAAAGAACCACCAACCAGCCCAGTTAACGAAGAGGACTCTCCCTCTAGAAACATTGGTTGGTTTATACCTCGACCAATAATTTCTTTTGCTCGGGCTGGCTCATCAACAAAACCTGACCATGTGTCTTGATAACCGGCTTTAGTGTACAGAAGTTTATATGTGCGTTTTTCGTTTAGTCCTCTAAGTTCGAAGGTGCCATTTTGTTCGCTAACCCCTTGACTAACTACCGTATCCATGTCGCTTGGGTCATAAGCTTTGATAGTCACATAATGCAGCGGGCTACGCGTCCGTAAGTCCAGGACTGATCCTTGCAGAAAAGAATCTCCTGCCGCCGAGTTCCCTGAGCCAGTAACAAAAGCGTTTTCTAAGATATTAGGATCAAGCGTTACCTGGTTACCAAAATTGGCCAATCTGTTATGTAAAACTAGACCGAAAATTACGCAGGTAATCATCAATCCAAAAAATGAGAATAGCCACCTACCTAACTTTGGTTTTTGCACAAAGTTAAATAATTGTGGGGCTACATCATCGATGTTTTTAGCCCCTAACGTTAAAACTCGGCTCGCGGGTTGCCCAACCCAAGGTCGAGGTCCTTGAACTTGTACTTCAACGGTCGCTTCCTCTTGTCTTTTTATATGAACGCGTGGCTTTGAGAACTGCACCTCTGTGAGGGCTTCTGGGTCATCAGCTTCCAACTCTAACCAAATATCTGAATTGCCATGGTTAGCTGCAGTAAGGACGAACTCAGTTTTCTTTCCGCTAATAGATCTATTGGGATATACGTCGAGCGTTACGAAATCAACACTTTCAACTATTACCGTAATGCCAGATGTCAGAATTCTTTCAGGGAATACAGCGCTACGACATTGGAGAGTTAGCGTATGTTCACCCGCAGGAAAATCAGATGGCAAATTAATACACAATTCAAAAAATCCTGAGTCGCCTGGAAAGAGCTGCAGAGCTTCTTCTGCTCCGGTCACCCAATCGGGGTCAACTCCAAGCACTCTGATTGAATATGAATCGATAACGTCAGCCTGGTTTGCTATTTGAACAGCTACTTCAACTGGCTCAGATTGATCATGGAAAACTACTTTAGGTTCAACGGAAAGTGATACAGCCATCAGCGTCCCTCGTGATTTCCTATGTCAAGCCCACCAGAGGTAATCAATTCGCGCAGTTCCCTACGAATACTTTCGATAACAGCTATTCGCTCTACCAGCTTTAGATTATGTTTGGAGGCTAACTCAAAACGGTTCAGCACTTTTTAGCGTCCACCGTTACGGATCCGACTGACACTTTTCCGTCGACGGCGGGATCATTTTGAGGATCGATTATCAACGCCGCTAAATTCTTATCATCTGACTTGAAAACAACCGTCCAGACCCGGTTGTTAGTTAGCCCAGGAAGAATGAATTTTCCATCTAAAGATGCTGTAACCGTGCTCAATATCAAGCTACCTGAAGAGGCGACGACATCTATATTACACACGGCTTCGTTTGTCGAAAGTGAAATAGTCGATCCCTCAAGTTGGTAGGTCGAGGGCACTAACCTGACATCAAGGGGAAGTCGACTTGCGCCCTTAGGGACAGCAGGTAGATCGAACGAAACGCTTTCATAACCTTCTGCTTTAAAAGTCACAACGTAGTGTTGACCAACTTCGAGGCCAGTGAATTCGTAAGTGCCATCGCTTGTGCTTAGCGTTTGCCCTTTTAATGTGCCATCAGACACCAGTACCTGAACGTTGGGTATGCCCAAATCTTCAATGTTTTCGCTTGAGCTGGACAGTTGAATCTTTCCGACTAGTGAATTTGTAGAACTGTAAATCTGAACGGTTTCTGACAGATACGTTGTAGATCCAGCTCCTACCTCGATAACAAGATCACGGTTATCATAGCCGGGTTTTGAAAACGTCAATACGTATGTCTTGAGCGGGGGCAGGCTAAGAACGGCAAATTTTCCTTCCTCGACGGTCCTTGTCGCTACAGAAAATTCTCCAGAGGTCGCCAAAATTTCAACATCAGCTAAATCAAGCAATTGACCGTTGGACTCGCCTTGTATCGCTGCTGCTACCTGTCCTTCAATAGACGAAGGCTGAGCAACTAGATCAAACGTTAATTCTTCTAGATTCTGACCTTGACTTAGGTCTATTTCGGTCAGCATCGTGTCGTATCCGCTCGCAGCTATCATCACGCTGTAGCTAGCCGGAGTCTGAAGGTTCAGTTGCTCAAAAGCGCCATCAGCTTTAGTTGCTAATTCGTACTTGGTGGCATTTTTCTCTTCTGCTGTCGCCGAGGGCCCGATTACGATAGAAGCTTCTGAAATTGGGTCCCCAATCTTATTCCTCACATAGCCTTGTAATCGGCCCGGCACACCCTCCAGAAAAATATTACCTAAGTCCAAAATTGCACCCGAACGAAGCCATTGAACACCTTGATAGCTATCTTGCAAGCCATCACCATAAGCCCTGAACATATACGGGCCTGCTGGCATTAATGGAACCTCGAATGAGCCATCCTCGTCTATCGCTCCTTCATAAACTTCCCCACTTTCAGCGAGTGACGAGAAAATAACCCCTCCACGGGACAAAGCTGAGCTATTCGAAGCTGCCAGAGCACGTCCACGGACGCGTTTAGTTGGCAAGCTTTCACTTCCCAGACCTACATTAAAATAATTTATTGGGTCGCCAGCTTCATTAACTTCAAAGGTGTTTGCGCCAACGGCAGTTTCTTGCGCCCGGCCAGCCGCCCAAAAGCCCACGAATATAGCGACAACCCATAGAGCTAGTATTGAGATCAAGATTAACGCTGTCAGCAGCCCTCTACCTAGTAACGGCTTTTGGATAAAGGTTATGAGCTCGCTTTTAGGTTCTTCGGATCCCAGTAGCTCAACCCTAAACTCGCGCGGAGCAGGGCTACCTATAAATGGCCGCCGGTGTTTCGCTACAACCTCAAACGCTCTGATTCCCTGCGGTTGTACAATCGCCGAATCTGGGGATATCGAAAATTTTAGCTCACCAACTGGGTCAAGGGCTGAAACGCCTAGGGCCACTTGCGAGTTACCATCATTCGATACCGTTGCGACTATTTTTGCTTTGCTTCCGCGTGACAATTGGCGCGGCGCTGCAGTTAGGTTAGCTTCCAGTCGCTCTTGTACATTCACGCTAACTTCGAGAGCCCCGTCGGCGATGGCAAGTTCGCTGCCAACGTCAACTGTGAAATTTAAATCCCCTACAGAAGTTGTCTGCGGCAATGTAATGTCAATCGTGAAAGTCTGAGCTTCTTGCGGGAAAAGCGCTACTGACAATGGTGCGCTAATCGCTGAAGACGCTAATGCACCTTCCACCTCTGGAGTAACCGTCTGAATAGTGCTCCACACATTTTCTACTAAGAGCTCAACTGTGAATGGGACTCCTACCGTGACTTTTTCTGGAGAAGAGACGATGCTTGCCCTCATGCACTACCTATGAGCGTAGTAAAATTAAGAGCAGGGGCGAAGCGGAGTTGCTTAGCCATCATTTGACTCACTTCGGACGTAGCTTCGCACCGACTTGATGGTTGGGCTATGAATATCTTCAGTCCGAAGTTCGATGCCCTCTACAGGAGGACCTACTTCGATTCCTAGCTCAAGATCTATAGGAACACTAATTTCCAAATCTATACCTGATTTAAGATCTCCACCTATTGCTTGCCAAAACTCGAGGGGAAGCTGCAAACTTTCGTTGCCTACCGACATCCAAACAGGCGCGTCGGCACCCGCTAGATCACCTTCTTTGAATTCTTCAGGCATCTCTTTATTACGCAACACCTCTCTAGCTACTTCACCTAGCAAGAGGTGCTCATCTCTAACCTCTTGCGCATGTGCAGATACGAAATAACTGAGCCTCAGGCGCGGCGGCACCATCCGTCGCACTGTTTCGTTACCTGAACGAACTTCAGTGCCCGACGAGTTCTTTACATGATCTTTTCGGATTCGCCACAAAAAAATATTTATGACTGGACTCGTCAGCGAAGATACCCATTCACCATCTGGCCTATTGAAAGAAACTTCGATAGAGGACTCCTCCAAAACTTCGTGTTTGAGAAATCTTTCGAGTGCATCATCTATTAGATGAATCATGGTGTGCGATCATTCTTAGTTCTAAGGATTTAGTCAGGTAAGACCAAAGTTAGCCCTACATGGCAAAAATATCGCGGCACTAAAACTGGAAAAAATAATTTCTTCCATCGCTTGTCTCCGCGTTCAACAGAAAAGAACTTTAATCGCTCCTGGGAGCCACCGAAGAAACCTGCAACTCGTAGGCAAGCGGCAATTCGAAACGGTTATTGTTGGTAATCAAACGCCTGGCTCCTCCGTTTTCGATAGGCACTAGAACTACCAAAGTTTCCTGATCCGAAGATATAGGAACCGTTGGAGCCTCAATCTTCACATTTTTAGGAGAGTTCCAGTTTCTGGCGTTGAAAACGAGTCGCTTCGGAGAGACCAGGGCTACATTTGGGTCGTTTGAAGAGGTTTCAATTACAATTTCTTTTATGGGTTCTTCGCTCAAAGATACTGTGACGGTAACTATTGAGCCCGCTTCTACAAGCTCGATTTCCTGTTC
>DMOB01000281.1:0-10866 GCA_003452475.1 Acidimicrobiaceae bacterium
TGACGGAAAAGGACAATACCTAGATTTTTCACAAGCAGAAGCAGCGGTCCATTTCCTGACTTCCGCTGTGCTGGAATCAACAGTTAATGGCACGCATGTCTCTAGGCTCGGCAACTCTGATCGTTTTATTTCTCCGCATGGGATGTACCGAACGCAAGGAACAGATAGCTGGGTCGCAATTGTGTGTGAAACTAATGCTCAATGGGTTGAGCTAAGCACCATCGTAGGTTGTCCAGCTATGCAAAACTTAGGAGTGAACGATCGGTTCGAAAGAAGTGAAGAGATAGATGCCTTAATAGAAGCTTGGACGTCGGCCAAAGAAGCCGAGGATATTGAGCTGCGTTTCCAATCAGCTGGCATTCCTTGTCAATGCGTGATTAACAGCAAAGCGGCATTCGCTGATCCCCAGCTAAAGCACCGAAATCACTGGCTAGAGGTGGAACATCCGGTCCACAAAAAAATGACAGTGGAAGCTCCGCGTTTTCAACTCTCTCATACCGCACATAAGGTAACGAGATCAGGGCCATCGCTCGGAGAGCACAATGATTTTGTGTTGCGTTCGATTCTTGGGTATAGCGATGATGAAATTATTGAAATAGCGATTTCAGGCGCTATTGGATGACTGAAGAAGAGAGGAAAGCTAAGTGGGACCGTCATTATTTTGCTGATCGCGACTCAGGGAGCGCCTATGAGTTTTTAACTGAGGCAAAATGTTTGATAGAAGAAAAGTTCGGTAGCGGGTACTTTTCAGCAGCTGATTTTGCTGGAGGCTCAGGAGAAACTGCTTTATGGCTTAGCCAGCAAGGTTTTGACACCAGCCTTATCGAGTTGTCGACAGCTGCAATACAGATTGCGCAAGCTAAAGCACGTGAATCAGACTTATCTTTAAAGACTATTTCTCATGACTTAGAGTCATCAGAGCTGCTTACGAGCAGCTGGGATCTAGTAGTTTGCAGCAATTTTTTCGATCGTCGCTTGTTTAGAATGTTCCACCGTTATGTGAAGCCTGGTGGTCTGCTTTTTATCAGAGTGCCGACAACAATAAACCTAGAGCGTAATGTTCGACCAGGTAAAAGATTTCTTGCTGACCCTGACGAACTGCTGGTCCTTTGTAAAGACTTCGAAATTATAAGTCATGAAGAAGAATGGTTCGAAGACCGGCACGAAGCAAGACTTATAGGTTGCTTGTCTGAGCCCTTAACGAAGAGAAATTAAATCGACAACGAAAATTAGATGCTCGTTCGGGCCGATGACTCCGCCTGCTCCTGCTGCACCGTATGCCAAAGCTGGAGGAATTGTCAGCTGACGTCGACCTCCCACCTTCATGCCAATAACTCCTTGATCCCATCCTGGTATAACTTGCCCACCACCAAGTTTAAATTTAAACGTTTCATTGCGATTCCAGGAAGCATCAAACTCATTTCCAGTTTTCCAGGAAACACCCACATAGTGAACCTCAGCGGCATGTCCTGATTTAGCTTCGTCACCAGCGCCGATGACTAAGTCATCTACTTTTAGCTGGGTGCCACTCGGCTCGCTATCAGGAACTGTTACTAGGGGTTTTTCACTCATAGGTGCAAGGCTAGTTGGTATTAAAGAATCAATTGAGAGTATTTATGAAATTCAAGAGAGCTTTGTTGACCTCTTCGGGCCGCTCTTGCTGGAGCCAATGCCCGGCCCCTTCTAATATTTCTATGTAGCGAAGGTCAGCGAGACTATTTTTCATCACGCTAATATTGCTGGACGTGTTTCCAGCTATCAAGTCAGTTGATCCGCACATGTAGAAAGAAGGTTGTTCTATTGTCTTCCCGACCCACGGGCCTAAGGCTGCCGGTAGCTTATTGAGATTGCGGTACCAATTGACTCCTCCACGAAACCCGGTCCGAGTTATTTCTTTGACGTAAAATTGTAAGTCATCTTCAGTGAGCCAATTGGGAAATGTTTGAGGAATAATTAGCTGCTCTGTGAAAGTTTCTCCTAATGGGAAATAGCCATCCCACCCTTTGGTGAGATCTCCGCTGGCAACAGCTTCACCACTAATTGTGTATAAGAAGCCGAGCATTGTGCGATAAATGTCTGCTTCTAGATCCGCTTCAGCTATACGTGGCTCCTGGAAATATAGGCGGTAATAGTCTTGTTCTGGCCCTGCGGCTTGACGCATTAAAAAATTGAGATCTATCCCCTCAGGTAGGCCTCCGACTGGTGGAATCCATGGAACGCTGAGGCATGCTACGGCCTTAAACAGATCGGGTCTGACCAGCGCAGAATACCAAGCGACGGGAGCGCCCCAGTCGTGACCTACCACAAGGAGTGAATTAGAAGAAACATCGTTGGCAACAGCGACTACATCACCAATTAAATCAACGATGCCGTAAGCGTTAACATCTGCTGGTGCGTCAGTACCCCCGTAGCCTCGCATCGACATAGCGACTGCCCGATAGCCGGCTTCGCTCAGCGCGTCTATCTGATGTCGCCACGAGTACCAGCTCTCTGGGAAACCATGACACATCAACACAACAGGGCCGCTGCCCTTAGCCACATAATGAATATTGATTCCGTTGGCATAAATATTATGTTGCTCAAGCTCCGCTATCTCCATTGACTCAGTCTCGCGCGCGATGCAACGGCCAGCCAACCTAGTAATAATCTTCATACAAGAGTTAAAGTCATATTATGAAAGAATTGCGCTTTGATGGCCGAGTAGCCGTGGTGACGGGTGCTGGTGGTGGATTAGGAAGAGAGCATGCGCTTCTTCTATCCGAGCGGGGAGCAGCTGTTGTCGTCAACGATTTAGGTTCTGCTACTAAAGGTGGTCAGGACCATGATTCGAATCCGGCAGATGTTGTCGTAGAAGAAATTCTTAAGAGCGGTGGTAACGCGGTGTCTAATAGTGACAGTGTGGGAACTCGCGAGGGTGGCGAGGCAATCATAAACGCTGCTCTATCTAGTTTTGGACGTTTAGATATTGTGGTAAACAACGCCGGGATAATTCGAAATCGAACTTTTTTGAATATCGGAGAAGACGAACTTGAGCCGATACTTGATGTTCACGTTAAGGGCTGTTTTTTCGTGACACGTCCTTCGTATGAGCATATGAAAAAAAATGGATACGGGCGCATAGTGAATACCAGTTCTGGCTCTGGACTATTTGGCGCCTTCGGGCAGAGCGCCTACGCAGCTGCAAAAGCTGCGATATATGGATTCACGCGTACGTTAGCTATAGAGGGAGCTAGATACGGGATTCACGTAAACGCGATAGCGCCAGCAGCTTTAACGCGAATGACGCCAGATGCGTTGGGTGAAGATAGCGTCGTTGCAAAAACTATCGGTTTGTCAGGTAGCGATCTTGAAGCGGTGTTAGGGCCTCATCAGGTCGCTCCGGCAGTTGCGTACCTGGCGCACGAAACTTGTAATTTGAACGGAGAAACTCTATCGGTGGGCGGTGGGCGAGTTGCTAGAACATTCATGTCGGTCACAAGAGGGATCCACGAATCAGAGTTAAGCGCTGAGAAAATAGGTGAGCGGATAGAAGAGATTTTTGATGACGCGGACTGTTTAGTTCCAGCTAATGTTGATGAAGAAATTATTTTGTTGAAAAATTTTCTTTCTGAGACAAAGGATTAGCTAGGAAGTGAGGGCGCCCAAGGCGGTTTCATATTCCGAGCGACTCAAGCCATGGGGGTAAATGCAAAGTAAGTCTATTCCTGCTTGTTTATATTCTGTTAACTGTTCTCGGGCTCGAGCTAAATCGTCAACGTTCATGCATGTTCCCTTTACAATTTCTTCGGTTGAAGTGAGACCTTGACGAACGAAGTGCTGATGGTAGTTAGCCATAGCGTCATAATTTACAGCATCTGTCTCCAGCGCTTGGGAAGGGCTTAAGCGAACATATAGAACTGTTTGTGGCGTTCTGCCGTTACCTCTGCCAGCTTCTTGCGCTACTTTCACTGTTTCAGCAGCATGTTGTGGCGTTAGCCAATTTAGAACAACTCCGTCAGATTTTGCTGAACCTAGCTCAACCATTTTAGGTCCGAGTGCTCCTACGAGCACCTCAAATCCCTTCCCGAAGCTGACTCCGAATCTAGATTGTCCCATGAGTTCATCAAGAGCGATTTCCATCCATCGAAGGGGAGATGAAGGAAAAGGTATGCCTAGACGAGATGCGGCTTCTCGATGTGAGACTCCAACTCCTAGAGTAAATCGACCTTCTGATTGCTCATTTAAAGTAGCTGCTGATAGCGCTAAATGTGGTAAAGATCTAAAAGGAGCGGCAGCGACTCCCACCGCACCTTTTACTGAGTTGGTTGCGGCAAACATCGCAGACAGACTTATGTAGGGACTGCGACCGCTTAGCCCGCCGCTTGGTTGGTGGTTCCCGGTTTCAGGTAGATAAATGCTTGCATAACCATTGTCTTCAGCAAATTTGCCAAGGCGTACAACTTCATCAACGGGTAAATCTCTCATACAAATACCTAAATCCATAAGACTTACCATGCCACATCAGTTTATGTTTGAGCAGCCAGTTAAGTAAATCAGCTGCTCGAGGTGCCATGCGTTCGGTTCTTAAACAAAGATGAGATACGGTGCTCCGAGTCAAATAGCGCTGGTAACTTCAGCATTATGGCCGGACATGTATTGATCCAAAATTCTGGTGGGACAAATACTCCAGAAGGTGTTTCGATTTTCGTGAACCAGCCAGCAATAAATTTTTTTTCCGCTTACTTCACAAGTGCACCGTATGTTCGATTGTCCGAGGAAATGAGTAGTGGCCAATTGAGAATTGTAATTAGAGAAAATCTTGGCGAAAGCGTTGGAGACTTTACGAGACTTTTCAAAGGTTCGGCATCTCGAACCAAACATGTAGTAAATCAGAATGTGCCAAAGATAATTGTCCCACTAGTTGTTGCCACAACTGCAACAGGCTGTTTGGTTGAGTGATGATGAAAGCGAAAGAATTTTCCGGATTAAGTGTAACTGGTCGTAGAAATCTTGTATCGAATCTCCATTCAGCATCAATGAAGATTGTTCTAGCTGTAACAGGCGGCGGTGCCGCGTGTATTTCTGATTTGTTGACTGTGCCGGGCGCTTCGCAGACGGTACTTGAAGTAGTGGTTCCGTATAGCTCCTCGGCGCTAAAAGAATTACTTGGTAAGTCTTCAAATCAATCAGTATCACTAGAGACAGCCAGAGAAATGGCATCGGTATGCCGAGAGCGGGCCCAGATACTTGATCCTGGAAACATTCAAGTAGCGGGCGTGGCCTGTACCGCAGCGTTAACGACGAATAGGTCTAGACGAGGTGACAATCAAGCATGGGTTGTGGTTTCAACCCATGAAGCGAATTATGAGTTTCATCTTGAATTAGACAAGGACGTAGATAGACGAGTTGATGAGGATCGAATAGTTTCTGACGTGCTGCTAAAATCAATAGGAATAGCAATGGAGTGTTACTAACTCCATAAGTGAGCTAAACCTGTTAGATGGGAAAGAAGCGAAAAGCGAAGATTCCTCAAAGTGTCGGTGAACTCACGGCTGACTGGTTCACTAACGTAATCGGTTTGAAATATGGCGGATCCGTTCAAGATGTTGAAACTGAGGTAATTGGAGAAGGCGTAGGTTTCTTAGGAGAGTTGCATCGATGCAGCTTGAAGTGGTCGGACGGAAGCGGCGGCCCTAACTCGGTTATTGTGAAATTTCCGTCGATGATTAAGAAAAATAGGGCACTGGGTGAGGTCCTAGGTTCTTACGAACGAGAAATTTATGTTTACAAGGAGATGGTTGATCAATTAGGAGTCGTAACTCCTGAGTTCATTTACGGTGATTTAGACCCTCATCCAGCGCCGTGGCTAGAAACGTTTGTCCTATATCTCTGCGAGAAGCTTCCGATTGGCGGCGTTAGCTGGGTGTTTAATAGAGTTTTGTTTATTGGAGCCCGTAGCCCTCGCAAGTATCTCCTCATGATTGAAGATATCCCTGATGCTCGGGCACCTTCGCAGGCAGTCGGAGGGTCAATGGATGACGCTCGAGCGGGTCTGGATATACTTGCGAAATTTCATGCCCATAATTGGATGGACCGAACGAAGATTGAAAATCCAATTATCTGGAGCGTCGGCCGTAGCCCAAAACTGGTGCAAGCTAGCTATCGTCGAAATCGTGAAGCTTTTGTAGCTCGTTTTGGAGAAGCTATTGGTCCGGAAGTCATAGCAAAAATGGATGAAATCCAAGCTAACTTTTCTGACTATAACGCCAGCTTGGATAAATCTCCATGGACATTAATACATGGAGATTATCGGCTTGATAATTTGCTGTTCCGGCCTGAGGGAAAGACTGTCTTGTTGGATTGGCAGGCTCTGGCCTGGGGAAGAGCAGGCTGGGAAGTGACGTACTTTATAACCACAGCACTCGAACCTCATCATAAAGAAGAAGAAGAAATGATGCTCAGGCGATACCACAAAGTGCTTGTTGAATCAGGCGTTGCCGATTATGACTATGGCGATCTATTGAAAGATGTCGCAACATCGAAGATCATGCTTGCTCATCGAATGGTTGCAGCGGATGATCTTTTAGATACAGCAAAAGATAACGGCGAAATAGCTTTAGTGGATCTTTTAGTCACACGAGTTGTCGGGTGGATTGACCCTAGTTAACTGAAGAGGTCATTTCCGATTCCTTCAGCTACTTCATCAAAACTCAAATCCCCTAGCTCGGTCCAGATATCAAAGTTATGTTCCCCAAGATAAGCCGGAGATAAGAGATCGGTAGCAAGTCGCTTCCCGTCCCATAGAGCGGGAAACGTGTCTACAACACGTTGTCCAAAGTTGTCATGAGTGGCTGGTCGCCAGAACTGTCGGGCTTTGTGTTGTGGATCTTGTTCAATGAGCTCTGAAGCATTTTGTACTTTCCCAGCAGGAACGCCGACCTCTTGGAGGATTAACATTCCTTGGTCAGAAGTTTGGCGCGATGCCCAAGCGGCGACAGAATTCTCGATTTGAGTGCGATTCAATCGCCGATCATCTTCTGTGACTAATGAAAGCTTTTTGAGATCTGGATCCTTAATTATGCGCTGAAGACTTAACCATTGAGAGTCGTTGGTAGCTGTTATAGCTAGGTACCCATCGGTAGTTCCAAAAACGTTATTTGGTACATGATCTTGAAGCCCATCTTGATTCCCATTTGGTTGAGTAACGAAGCTGTTTGAGAAATAATCTAAGGCAGCTGGCCCAATAGAGTAAGTCCCGATTTCGTGCTGTGACATATCTATTCTTTGACCCTTACCAGTTTTTTCGCGTGCGTGGAGTGCAGCGACGGTACTAAGAGCAGCGCTAAACCCGGCAAGGTGATCGTTGAGTGAGAAGCCTGATCCGATAGCTCCTTCGTTAGAAAAATTGGTTAGATGAGTGATGCCTGAAAGAGCATGAATCGTTGGAGCGTAGGAAATAACGTGTTTCCAGGGGCCGTCGTGACCACAACCTGACATGGTGACGTAAACCAATTTAGGGTTCCATTGGTGAAGGGTTTCCCAATCAAGACCCCATCTGTCAAGCACTCCGGCGCTGTAATTTTCGATTAGTACATCACTCTTTTCGATAAGTGGTTTTAAAACTTTAAGAGCTAACTCATGCTTCATGTTTAGGGTGATGCTTCGCTTGCCACGTCCCCACACAAAGTAAAAAGGATGATCTGGACTGTTCACAACGGTGCTGCTGCCCTCGTTCTGAAGCCGAACCACATCAGCGCCTAACTCAGCAAGCATTCGGGTAGCAAAAGGTCCAGCTAAAACCCAAGTTAAATCCAAAACTCTAATCCCTTGGAGTGGCTTCCTCTTTTGAGGGTTCTCTACTTTTCTGGCACTCTGAGACCAACGAGTAACGATCTCCTCAATGGGCGTATCGTAAGAAGCTGGAGGTAAGGGGTTATTAACTGGAGTATCACTAAATCGAACTAATCGAGAGGGTTGCTTTACTGTTGACCCGCTCACACTTTTGAAGAAATTTCGATGGGCGAATTGTGGACTTTTGCAAGCATCTGCGATGTCCAACACACCACCGAATGCAACATGGTTGTTTTGTGCATCTTCCCAAAGCTCTCTTGCTTCTCGCGTTTTAACCCAATCTCGAATTGTGTCCATGGCATCATCTACATGGATGAGAATCTGTTCAACGTCTTTGCCGAGCCATCGGTTGCCAGCCGCAAAGCCATCATCGACCATCATCTGAAACACGTTTTCTGGGACAGGTGTAGGGGTAATCATGACGTGTCCGGAGGAGCACGGAGCAAGGTCATAAAGTCTCAGCCAATGAAGAGCCCCCTGCCTTTCGGCTAGCTTCGGCAATGGTAAAATATCGTCAAATAGCCATTGCATCATTATGTTTTCAATGGACCCGGAGATTGTTTCATGAGCCGAAACGTCGACCAGTTGACCTAAACCATCGCGTCGCGCTGCCAATACACCTGCGATTCCGCATAATGCAGCCATAAAGCCTGAGTAGTTATATGCCTGTCGTCCCCAAAGGTTTAACGGGCGATCAGGTAGACCTGTCACAGACAAGAACCCACCGAGCGCAGCAGAAGTTAAATCTGAACTTACCCAATGAGACCTAGGGCCAGTTCGTCCGAAAGGGGTCAGTGATACCTGGACTATTTTTGGATTAGCTTTTGCTATATCGGCATGATCGATTGACAAAGATCCTAAAAACCCGGGAGGAAATGTTTCGATTATAAGATCAGCCGATGTGGTTAAAGTTTTGTAGGCGTTGATGCCATTGGTACTTGTGAAATCAATCAGGTGCCGTTCTTTTCCGCCGTCATACCACCAATCCAAGACACCGCCCCGCTCGGAGTCAGTTTTGTTTTTTATAGGCTTCCCGGGTGAACCCATCGTTACGCGAACAACGTCGGCGCCGAACTCGGTAAGTAATTTTGTGCCAAAACGTCCAGAGTCATCGGTTGCATCAACAACTCGGAGTCCTTCAAGAGCGGTCATGTAGTTTCAGTTCTTTCAAGCGAATTAGATAGCTGACCATAAAGCCAGCACTCAAGAAGGTCAGTGCTATTAAGCGTTGTTACAAAAAAGCGGTGATTAGAGATAATCTTTACGGCCGTGTCGTACATGAGGAAATTGAAAGATCCTTGGAATTTAGTTTGTAGCGCACACAGCTGCGAGACTCGCGAGAGCAGTCCCACGACGTGGCTGTCGGATCTGATGTCTGTCTAATCCGTTCGTTACATAACCAAATGACAAACCGCTTTGCGGATCAGCCCAAGCCAATTGCCCACCAACACCATTGTGTCCGAAACCCGATGGCGATATAGACCTACCTAGGCCTCTTCGATTAGTCATCCCATCATTTCCTGCGATAATCACACCAAGCGCTCGATGAGCAGGAACACCCATTGGGTCTTTTAAATTATTTCGTACAGTGCTTACCGCACTCTCAAGCATAACTGGCTCCCATAAATCTTCGGGGTTGTGAAGCAGCCCTTGATAAAACATCGCCAGATCTTGAGCGCGCCCAAAACCACCGCCTCCAGGAACTCCTATTTCTTTGGTTTCGGGGCGATTGAAATTGATAATCGTATTGTCATTCACTTCAGAGGGAGGCAATTCTCTTACTCCAAATGCAGCCTCAAGCTCGTCAGGTGTTGCATCACCAGGTGCTAACTGTAAGTCGACAATACCTTTCTGTTCCGTTAACGGTATTCCAAGAATTCTGGGGATACCCAACGGGGAAGTTACGCGCTGGTGAATTTCTTCACGATAATCATTACCTGTTACTTCATTGATGATTTCCGCAAGCACCCAATGTGCTGATGTTGCATGATATTCGAACCGGGTTTCTGGTTCCCAGTTGAGTGTCCATTCTGCCATTCGTTTGCGACGGCTTGACGAAGTTGCCCAATGTCGAGGCCCCATTGGAGCATGAGGAAACCCAGATGTGTGAAGTAGAACTTGCTCGAGAGTTATCTTGTCTTTTTTGTTTTCGTTGAATTCAGTCAAATAAGAGGCAATAGTTGAATCTAGGGAAACCAAACCTTCAGTCAATAGTTGCCACATAGCTGCTGCTACGAATGGTTTAGTTGCGGAAAAGAAACAGTACCGACTTTTTGCGTTGGCGTTACCAATGGTTTCATCGAGGATTAGTTCACCGCGAAACCCGAGAGCAACTTGGCAGCTGGGAAGAAGGCCGCTATCAACATCTTGGCGGCATCGGTCGACAAGCGCATTCACATTGTTTTGATTAATTAAGCTATTTGGCACATCAAAGGCATATCACCCCTAGCTCAAACTTGCACCCTGCTTACTAAACTTGCGTTCAGTAAGCAGGGTGACTAAGGTAGAGTTTGGCGTTTGGTAATCGAGTCCGAGTCATCCAGGTGCGGCTCGGCTTTTGATCCAGACATCGGCTGTTGGCATTGGCTTCTTCGGGGGAGATGTCGACGGTTAGGGGGGTACCCAAATCTCGCATGCGCGAGGGTTACCAATACCCCAACGCACGGACAGCGATGGACGGGGCGCCTGAAATAGGCGTTCCGTCCGGCTTTCTGAATTCTTCTTGGTGGTCCGGAGAATAAACTTTGGAGTATTGTGGCTTAAATAATCTGTTACTGGTGGATAAATGAAAGGACTCAGCATGGCGAAAATCGAATTTGGCCTATCTATGCGGCGATCTGATCGAATAGCTGAACAAGCGAAAGCAATAGAGAGTCTGGGATATGACTATGCAACAACAGGAGAGCATGTTTTTTTCCACGTACCTACTGCTAACGCATTCATTTCTTTAGCAGTAGCAGCAGGGGCCACTACTCACCTTAAATTAATGTCAACAATAACCCTTTTGCCCTTGTATCCAGCAGCGCTGGTTGCGAA
>DMOB01000183.1:0-2858 GCA_003452475.1 Acidimicrobiaceae bacterium
ACCCATGGATCGCTTGGTTTGTGGAGATGTTGGTTTTGGCAAAACTGAAGTAGCAGTTCGTGCTGCCTTCTGCGCAGTTAATGATGGACTTCAGGCGGCTGTTCTTGTGCCAACCACTCTTCTAGCACAGCAGCATTACCAAACGTTCGTAGAACGATATCGAGAGCATGGAGTACGTGTCGAAGTCTTGAGTCGTTTTCTTACACCAGCTCAACAACGTGGGGTTGTGCGCGACATCGAAGACGGAAGCGTCGACGTGGTTATCGGAACGCACAGATTACTTTCAGGAGATGTTCGATTCAAAAACCTAGGGATATTAGTCGTAGACGAAGAACAACGATTTGGGGTTACTCATAAAGAATCAATTAAGCAGTTCAAAGCTAATGTAGACGTCTTGACTTTGACCGCTACACCAATTCCTCGAACTTTGGAAATGAGCCTGACTGGTATCCGTGATTTGTCGCTTCTTCAAACTGCTCCGGCGGAGAGGCAGCCAATTTTAACGCACGTGGGTGAATATGATGAACGAGCTGTTGCCGAGGCAATGCGACGGGAGCTGCTAAGAGATGGACAAGTTTTCTTTGTCCACAATCGAGTAGCGGACATCGAGCAAGTAGCGCACGACCTTAACCAGCTAGTGCCCGAAGCGCGTATAGCGGTAGCTCATGGGCAGATGGACGAAGGTTCGCTAGAGCAGGTCGTTATAGACTTTTGGGAGCAGCGTTATGACGTTTTGGTTTGCACGACCATTATTGAGTCTGGAATTGATATGCCGAGTGTTAACACGTTGGTAGTAAATAGGGCGGATCTGTTAGGGCTCGGACAGCTGCACCAGATTCGTGGAAGAGTCGGTAGATCTGGTCAACGAGCGTATGCGTATTTATTTCATCCCGCTAATAGATCATTAAGTGAACAAGCGTATGAACGACTCAAAACAATAGGAGAATCAACTGCTTTAGGTTCGGGGTTTCGTATCGCCATGCGTGATCTTGAACTTCGTGGAGCTGGTAATCTGCTGAGCGGGGTTCAGTCCGGTCATATTGCGGCTGTTGGATATGATCTATATTGCGAGATGGTCACAGAAGCCGTAGCAGACCTCAAGGGCGAGACACCAGATGTACCTGATGAAATTTCGTTAGATTTACCACTTCAGGCTTTCTTGCCAGATATTTATGTAGAGCGACAAGAGCAACGATTAGAGGCCTACCGACGGTTAGCTTCGGTTACCGAGATGTCTCAAGTAGTTGATATTGAGGCCGAATGGACTGATCGATATGGACCTGTTCCTGAGGTTGCAAAGATCTTATTGCACATTGGTTTACTCCGTACAGAATGTGTTCGGTTGTCTATCTCCGAGATATCAGTGTCACATGGAACGAAAGTCAGATTGTTAGGCGTAATCTTAAAGGAAAGCGAGCAGCTAAGACTTCGCCGACTAGCTGCTGTTTTTCCTATGGAGTCAGGCCTGTATAAAGAGGACTTAAAGGAGATAATTCTTTCATTCAAGTCCCTTGATTCTTCGTTGCCTGGACGCCTTTTCTCTTTTCTGCAGGAGTTAAGGCCTACTGTTGAGGAATAAAGGCCGTAGCCTCGACACTGTGAAGAGTCTCCCTCCCTCCTTTAAAAAATATCTTTCTCTAGCCGCTTTGAGTTTTTGTGTCTTGGGTTTTAATATTGGATGCTCGAATCTTGATGGCATTGAAAGTTCTGCGACTTTAAATGCAGATAGGGATGAAATTTTTAATCGAGTCGACGTTGACTCAGATGGAGTGATAGACCGCTCGGACCTCGAACTTGCTGCAACGTTCAGTAATCTTGAGCTTGTTGGTGCGCGATATCCGGGTGGGTTGATAACAATTGGTGAAGTTATAGCCAGCCTCGATGAAATGCCATCTTCTACATCTAGTCGAAGTGATACTCTTGATCCGTCTGTGGTGGTGGCAAGGTTGACGTCAATGCTGCGTCTGCGTCTAAGCGCTATTGCTTTGGTGGAATTGGGATTTGATCTTGATCTCGCACAAAATGACGTCGAAATAAACGAAGCTGTGCAAAGTCATATGGAAGGTGCCTTTGAAGTGTATGCCCGAGATAAGGCGTTCGCAGAAGACCCGAGACTGGTCAAATTTGCTACGCCACATTGCATAACGGTTTTAGGTCTTGACTCAGAAAATGACTCGGAGATAGCGATAGGAAGAATCCTTAGCGGTGAAGACCCGTACCTGGTTGCTGATGAAGTGAATTTACCTACTATTTCGGCGCCCGGCGGTGAAATGGGTTGCGCCAATCTTCTGGATTGGGCAGAGAATCTTGGTGAGATGGCGGCGCCATTGAGTGAGCTAGGGGCCGGGGAGTTTTCAAAACCAAGTCTTACTTATTCACAGTTCAGTGATACTGGCGAACTTTGGATTTCCCTCTATGTATCGGAAATTAAATCTGCGGAGATAGACAAAGACCAATTAGGCCCATTTGGCAATGAGCTACTTGCTAGTGAAGTTGTGAAACGTGCGAGTTCTGTTCAAATTGACCCGGCTATAGGGACTTGGTCTTCGGCCACAGTTTCTATAAGTCTAAATTGAGTCTGTAATCATATGGCAACAGTAATAGTGGCTGGGATGGGCCCAGCTGATGTGGATTATGTGCCGAGTAATGTTCGAAGTCTTTCGCGAGAGCATTTAACCTACATAAGAACTCGAAGTCACCCTGCAGCAGAAATATTCGCACATGCGGAGTCGTTTGACCGAATTTATGATGAAGCTGAAACTTTAGAGCATGTGTATGCAAACATCGCCGAGCGGCTAGTAGAGGCCGCCATCATTAACGGCTCTGTTCTTTACCTAGTTCCCGGATCACCACTCATC
>DMOB01000198.1:0-247 GCA_003452475.1 Acidimicrobiaceae bacterium
GAATTAGGTCAAGCACGACTCGAGCCTTTGAAGCCGACATCCGAGAGTACTTATGAACGGCTTTAGCTCCAGCAATACTCTGAAGATCAATCGCTCCACTCATCGTCGTCCACCTCGTTCTTGCCCAGCGTGGAACTTGAATGTCCGAGAAGGCGAGAACTCGCCAAGTTTATGGCCGACCATTGATTCGGTAATATAAACCGGTACATGCTTGCGTCCATCATGAACGGCAATGGTATGGCCGATC
>DMOB01000198.1:553-10789 GCA_003452475.1 Acidimicrobiaceae bacterium
TGAACGGCAATGGTATGGCCGATCATTCCCGGGATAATTGTGGATCGACGACTCCATGTCTTAATGACCTTTTTCTCGCCAAGATCATTTAAAGCATCTACTTTTTTGAGAAGATGGTCGTCGACAAATGCGCCCTTTTTTAAACTGCGTGGCATCAGTTCACCTCCGGGAGCCGCGTGTGCGACGTCGGCGAATAATCATGTCATTGGACCTATTATTCTTTTTGCGGGTACGACCCTCGGGCTTGCCCCAAGGTGATACTGGGTGTCGGCCACCTGATGTTTTACCTTCGCCACCACCATGTGGATGGTCAACGGGGTTCATGGCGACACCACGAGTTTGCGGTCGGACGCCTTTCCAACGGTTACGTCCGGCTTTTCCAATTCTAATTAGACCTGCTTCAGCGTTACCAACCGAGCCAATAGTTCCCCTGCAGTCAATGGGTACCCGTCTCATTTCAGAGCTCGGCAAACGCACACTAGCGAAAGGTCCTTCTTTAGCGATTAGTTGCACGCTCGTGCCAGCTGAGCGAGCCATTTGGCCGCCTGCACCAGCTTTAAGCTCGATATTGTGAATGGTGGTACCTACAGGAATGTATCTTAGAGGTAAGCAATTCCCGATTTGGATTTCGGCACGTTGCCCATTCTCTAATTTATTTCCAACTTCCAATCCGGCAGGAGCCAGAATGTAGCTCTTTTCGCCATCATGATAGTGAAGCAGCGCTATTCGACAATTTCGGTTGGGGTCATATTCAATTGCTGCAACAGTCGCAGGTACTCCGTCTTTCGTGCGCTTAAAGTCAATAATTCTATAAGCCTGCTTATGACCACCACCACGGTGTCGAGCCGTCTTCCGGCCGTGGGCATTCCTACCGCCAGTCGAGTTCTTTTTTACTATTAACGACCGCTCTGGCTTACTTTTTGTAATTTCAGCAAAATCAGAAACAGTCTGAAAGCGCCGACCAGGACTCGTCGGTTTACGTACGCGTATACCCATACCTATGACTCAAAAATCTGTATCGAGTCACCCTCGGCGAGGGTGACGATGGCTCGTTTACTATCTGGCCGTTTTCCAAGCGTATTATTTCGTCGGTTGCGACGAACTTTACCTTTCCGGTTCAACGTGTTTACATTTGTCACTTTGACATCAAAGATGAATTCCACAGCCTGACGAATTTCAGGTTTTGAAGCAGAATCGTGAACTTTAAAGACATAAACACCTTTTTCGAACTGTTCATAGCTTTTTTCAGAGACCACTGGTGCTATGAGCACATCTCGTAAATCTTTCATGCTTCACTTCCTGGGAGCGTCGCTTGGGTAAAAACAAGCCAATCACAGCAAAGAATGTCATACGCATTAAGTTCATTACACTGAACCAGCTGCACGTTCGGAAGATTCCTAAAACTACGTGCTGCCATCTGATCTTGCTCATCGACAACCATCAACACTTTACCCACAAGCTTAAGCGCTTCTATTGCTTGCAGCGCATCTTTGGTTTTCGGTGTCGTAAATTTCCATGCATCTACTACGACTAGTCGTTCACTTTGTGCTCTATCGCTCAATGCAGAGTTCAAAGCTAATTGAATCATTTTTTTGTTAACTTTTTGAGCGTAGCTGCGGGGCCTGGGTCCATGGACCACGCCTCCACCACGAAACTGTGGTGATCGTGTGGAACCTGCTCGAGCTCTACCAGTACCTTTTTGTGCGTATGGTTTAGCGCCACCACCACGCACTTCGGCTCTAGTCTTAGTGTTAGCACTACCGCTGCGTCGAGCCGCTAGTTGAGCTGTTACTACTTGGTGAAGGACATGGACATTAGGCTCAAGCCCGAATATCGCATCGTTCAGCTCAACTGAGCCAGCAACTCCACCATCTTGAGTTCGAAGATCTAATGTTGTCATGATCCACCCTTTATCGCACCGCGAATTACTACAACGCCGCCCTTGGGCCCTGGCACAGAACCACGAACTAGTAGAAGCTCGCGATCAGGGTCTGCTTCGACCACCGTCAGGTTCAAAGTGGTCACTTTTTCAGCTCCCATTCGACCTGCCATCTTAGTTCCACGAAATACTCTGCCTGGTGTAGCGCATGCACCGATTGCTCCGGGAGCTCTATGTACTTTATGAGCGCCATGGCTTGCACGTTGCCCTGCGAAGTTATGTCTTTTCATAACTCCAGCAAAGCCTTTACCACGTGATACCGCAGTTACATCGACTTTTTCGCCTGCTTCAAGCACATCAGCAGAAAGTTCCTGGCCGATCTCGATAGTGCTGACATCATCAAGACGCAGCTCCACCAATCGTTCGCCGGCATCTACCCCAGCAGTTGCAAAGTGACCGGCTTCAGGTTTACTGAGCTTACGTGGGTCTCTTTGCCCAAAAGTCACTTGTACGGCTGTGTAGCCATCTCGTTCATTAGTTTTTATCTGGACCACACGACACGGCTTAACCTGAAGCATTGTGACCGGGACAATATTATTATCCTGATCCCATAGCTGGGTCATTCCGACTTTGGTGGCGACGATCGCCTTATTCGCCATGACGGGCGTCTTCCTCTTTCAATTACAACGACCGGCGGCCGCTGCTCATACGAACGCTCCGCACGGTAGCCCGGCGGAGCGAAATTTAAGTTGTGCTGATTGGTTCCGGTTCCCAAGAGAACCGGCCTTAACAGACATCGGTTTGTGCTGCCGAACAAGTCCAGTGCACAGAGAGACCACGATACAGAGGTTTACGGCAAAGTGCCAACTCGAGAGCGTAAATAAGTTGCAGTAACATAAATAACTCACAGTTGCGGGGCAAGCCCCACTACTGTTCATCACATTTACTTATTTTAACCCTGTTGTATCTTGATTTCGATATCAACTCCCGCAGGCAGCTCAAGCCGCTGAAGAGAGTCAACAGTTTTCGGCGACGGCTCGAGAATATCGATTAGTCGCTTATGAATACGCATTTCAAAGTGTTCCCTGGAATCCTTATCTTTATGAGGAGATCGAACAACTGTATATCGATGCTTCTCTGTTGGAAGAGGGACCGGTCCTTTAAGAATCGCTTGAGTCCGCAAAACGGTCTCAACAATTTTTTGAGTGCTTTGGTCCACTATTTCGTGGTCATAAGCTTTTAACCTGATGCGTATTTTCTGAGAGTTAGCCATAACTATTCGATAATCTTTGTTACTCGACCAGCGCCGACAGTTCGACCGCCTTCACGAATAGCGAAGCGTAGACCCTCTTCCATAGCAATTGGATTGATCAGATTAACAGTCATGTCTGTGTTATCTCCAGGCATGCACATTTCAGTACCTGCCGGAAGTTCTACTGTGCCCGTTATATCAGTGGTACGGAAAAAGAACTGAGGGCGATAATTCGAGAAGAACGGCTTGTGACGTCCTCCTTCATCTTTATTCAACACATATACCTGTGCTTCAAATTTTGTGTGAGGGGTGATTGAACCCTTAGCGCAACATACTTGACCACGCTCAACATCTTCTTTTTTAGTTCCTCGAAGCAGCAGCCCAACGTTGTCGCCGGCCTGACCCTCATCCAAGATTTTGCGGAACATCTCTACACCTGTACAGGTAGTTGTTTGCGTATCGCGGATACCAACAATTTCGATTTCATCACCTGTATTAATTTTGCCTTGCTCAATTTTGCCGGTTACAACAGTTCCACGACCAGTAATTGAGAACACGTCTTCGACAGGCATCAAGAATGGTTTATCAGTTTCACGAACTGGTTCCGGAACAGCACTATCACATGCCTCCATCAACTCCTGAATCATCTCAGCAGCACCATCATCGCCGTTAAGAGCTCCAAGCGCCGAACAGCGCACTACAGGAAGATCATCACCCGGGAATTCATATTCGCTAAGAAGCTCACGTACTTCAAGTTCTACAAGCTCTAGTAGCTCTTCATCATCAACCATATCGCACTTGTTAAGCGCTACAACGATATATGGAACCCCAACTTGGCGGGCTAACAACACGTGTTCACGAGTTTGTGGCATTGGGCCGTCCGCCGCCGAAACAACTAAAATTGCGCCATCGACCTGAGCTGCGCCGGTAATCATGTTTTTGATGTAGTCGGCGTGACCAGGCATATCAACGTGTGCGTAGTGACGATTTGCAGTTTCATATTCGACATGTGAAATCGAAATTGTGATACCGCGCTCGCGTTCTTCAGGAGCTTTATCGATGTCTTGGAAGTCTACTGCTTCGCCACCGCTTGCTTCCGCTAAAACTTTTGTGATCGCTGCTGTAAGGGTGGTCTTGCCATGGTCGATATGACCCATTGTGCCAACATTTACATGGGGTTTCGTCCGCTCGAACTTTTCCTTAGCCATTAGGTCCTTCTTCTTCTCCGGTGTCTTAACTACGGTTGCTTATCTTGATTCTTCGAATTTACTTAATTTTACTGATTTAGATTTAGCTACTTTGACCGTACTGGTCACTCGCCACGTATTCGCTTCACGATATCTTCAGCAATGTTCGGCGGAACTTGCTGGTAGTTATCGAACTGCATGCTGTACGTCGCACGACCTTGGGTACGTGAACGTAGATCATTAGCGTATCCGAACATTTCCGAGAGCGGAACTTGTGCGTCAATGACTTGAGCATTTCCTCGACCTTCCATTTGGCCAATCCGTCCGCGACGAGAGTTCAGATCGCCGATAACATCCCCCATATAATCCTCTGGAGTAACAACTTCAACGGCCATCATCGGTTCGAGAAGAACTGGTCCAGCTCGCCGAGAAGCTTCTCTCATAGCCATGGTACCGGCGATTTTGAAAGCCATTTCTGAAGAATCAACGTCATGAGTATTGCCATCAACGAGACTCACATTCACATCAACCATCGGGAACCCAGCTAAAGGACCCTGGTCCATCGAAGACTGAAGGCCTTGGTTCACAGAGTTAATGTATTCCTTAGGGATAGTTCCACCTTTGATGGTATCGCTGAAGGTGTACCCGACCCCTGGCTCATTCGGTTCCATGTTTATTACAACAACAGCAAATTGGCCTGAACCACCGCTTTGCTTTATGTGTCGGTACTCATACTTCTCAACAGTCTTCGTAATAGTTTCTCGATAAGCCACTTGTGGCTTACCAATTGTTGCGTCAACTCGGAATTCACGCATCATTCGATCGACTAAAACTTCAAGGTGAAGTTCACCCATTCCTGAAATAACTGTCTGTCCAGTTTCTAGGTCGGTCTGAACCCGAAAAGTTGGATCTTCTTCTGAAAGAGCTGACAGCGCTTTACTTAACTTATCTTGATCATTTTTGGAACGAGGCTCGACTGCCACGTGCACAACAGGTTCTGGGAAAGTAAGTTGCTCTAAGATAATTGGGCTAGAAGCGTCGCATAGAGTATCTCCCGTGCGAGTGTTCTTAAACCCAATTCCTGCAACGATGTCACCCGCAACTACATCATCGCGATCCTCACGATTATTAGCGTGCATCTGCAAGATACGGCCTATACGTTCTTTGTTCCCAGTTGTGGTGTTGAGAACTTGGTCACCCCTTGCGAGCGAGCCACTATACACACGGAAATATACGAGTTTCCCGACATGAGGATCAGTCATAATTTTGAAGGCCAACGCCGAGAAAGGCTCAGAATCATCAGGCTGGCGTTCTAACTCAGTGCCACCATCAAGAGACGTGCCATTAATAGCTGGTACATCGAGCGGCGACGGAAGATAACTGTTGATTGCGTCAAGAAGAGGCTGTACACCCTTATTCTTGAAGGCTGTTCCAGTGAGAACAGGCACTATTTGATTAGCGATTGTGCCTTTTCGTATAGCATTTACTATTGTTTCGGTGTCAACTTCTTCTCCATCTAGGTAAGCCATCATGATGTCTTCATCTACATCTGATAGGACCTCGAGGAGTTTGCCTCTGTATTCAGCAGCCTCGTCTGCCATATCTTCAGGTATTGGGACTACCTTGTAACTGGCACCAAGATCTTCGCCTTCCCAAACAATGGCATTCATATTAACTATGTCAACAACACCTAAGAAATTTGCTTCAATCCCTATTGGTAATTGCAGAACCGCAACGTTTGCTTGCAGTCGATCAATAATACTTGCTAGGGAGTCATAAAAGGAAGCGCCGGTGCGGTCAAGCTTATTTATAAAACACATGCGAGGAACGCCATATTTGTCCGCTTGACGCCAAACAGTTTCGGTCTGAGGCTCCACGCCTGCTACGCCATCAAATAGCGCAACGGCACCATCTAACACTCTAAGAGACCGCTCGACTTCGACCGTAAAATCAACGTGACCAGGCGTGTCAATTATGTTGATTTGATGATTATCCCACATGCATGTTGTGGCAGCCGAAGTAATCGTAATACCGCGCTCTTGCTCTTGTTCCATCCAGTCCATCGTGGCTGCGCCATCATGGACTTCACCAATCTTGTAGTTAACACCGGTGTAGTAAAGAATTCGTTCAGTTGTAGTTGTTTTGCCAGCATCGATGTGGGCCATGATGCCGATATTTCGCACACGATTAAGTGGGTGATTACGTGGCATGGGATGTGCCTCGATCTCTCGGGTTTAGGGGGTTAAGGAGTCTCATATGATATAGAAGAACGCCTTACCAGCTTTAGAAACAGCACTACGATGCTGAATATATCTGGGTGAAGGCATTGTGGTAATTAGTTACCAGCGATAATGGGCAAAGGCCTTGTTGGCTTCTGCCATGCGGTGGGTATCTTCACGTCGTTTTGCAGAAGACCCAGTGCCATTAGAGGCATCAAGTAACTCATTAGCAAGCCGTTCTGCCATAGTTCGTTCCCGACGCGCTCTTGAATAAGTGACTATCCATCTGATCGCCAGGGTATTGGCCCTACGAGGGCGGACTTCAACCGGGACTTGGTAAGTAGCTCCACCAACTCGGCGACTTTTAACTTCTAATTGAGGTTTTGTGTTATCGACTGCTCTTTTAAGAACGCTAATCGCTTCGCCACCAGTTTTATCCGACACAATATCAAGTGCCTGATATACAATCCGCTCTGCTGTTGCACGTTTGCCACGTTGCAGGACCTTGTTAATCACTTGAGTAACAAGAGTTGAATCATATATGGGATCTGCTGGGAGAGTGCGACGTGGTGCCGCTCCGCGACGAGGCATGTCAGCTCTTCTCTTTCTTTGCGCCATAGCGCGAACGGGCTTGTCGTCGCGCTGAAACGCCTGATGCGTCTAAAGAGCCACGAATAACTTTGTAACGAACACCAGGAAGGTCTTTTACACGGCCACCACGCACAAGAACGATGCTGTGTTCCTGGAGGTTGTGTCCCTCTCCCGGAATGTAAGCGGTAACTTCAATTCCACTGGTTAATCGCACACGAGCGACTTTTCGTAGAGCTGAGTTAGGCTTCTTGGGCGTATGGGTATAAACGCGTGTACAGACACCGCGGCGTTGCGGTGAACCCTTTAGGGCGGGCGTTTTACCTTTGGTAGGTTTTGACTTACGGCCCTTACGGACCAATTGCTGAATGGTTGGCACCAGGTACCTCTGGAGTACGGTTGGAGGTAGATCTCATGGTTACCGGCACATTACACAGGCCGGTCTAAGACCAGTCCGTAATGTTACGAGGCGCGTAAGCTAGAGGCAACTCGTACGCAAACTATCTAGGTTAAACAACAAAAAAGTTTTACGAACAATAGAACGAATTTTCGTTCAAGTGGTTGATTTAGCGGGTTTCAGCACACAAAAAGCACGTTTTTCTCACTATCACGACCCCCACAAATCTAGTGAATTTATTAGTTAACACGAACGGGCACTGACTGATTTCCCTTACTCGGCCCTATAGTCTCAAACCATTAACCTCACAGCTTTGGGCTAATCAACTTAACTAAGTAACTCAGGCCAAGCTTCTTGAGCCACATTGTTGTCAACCAACTACTCCTCAGTCCACGACCGGCCTATTTACTATAAAAATAATTACGGCGAGTCCTTCGTAATTTGAAGGACTCGCCGTAATTTAGTTATTTATGTTTGCAATAAGTTAGCTAACTTGCATCACCAAGGGTCGCCTTATTCTCATTACCAATACTCGCTAGCCAATCAGCAGGGTCTTGATCTTCTTCTGATGACCAGAAATCTAAAGGCTCATAATCAGGAGCAGTTGTATCAATATTGCAATAACGTCCCTGCCCTGTTCCTGCAGGTATCAGCTTACCGATAATTATATTCTCCTTCAGACCCTTTAGATCGTCACGTCGCCCTTCAATTGCGGCTTCAGTAAGAACACGAGTTGTCTCCTGGAAAGAAGCAGCAGAGAGCCACGATTCAGTTGCTAACGAGGCTTTCGTAATTCCCATCATGACTGGACGAGCTTCGGCTGGTCGTTTGCCCTCTTTTACTAACATTCTGTTAGTTTCACCGTAGACCCGTTGATCAACTTGCTCTCCAGGCAGGAACTCTGATTCTCCTGGCTCGCCCACAAGAACACGACGAGTCATCTGCCTAACAATCAACTCGATGTGCTTATCGTGGATTGATACACCCTGTTCGCGATACACTTTTTGCACTTCTTCAACAATGTATTGTTGAGTCTCGCGCACACCTCGAATTTCCAGGAGTTCTTTAGGATCTCGTGGACCGTCTACTAGTGGATCGCCAGCTCTCACTTCTTGACCATCAGTTACTGCTAATCGTGCAATTGTCGAAACTGTGTGTGGGTCTTCGTCCCCGTTATCTGCGATAACCAACACTTCTCGTCCACGACCATCATCATCGCCGATTCTGACCACGCCAGTTTGCGTCGCAAGAGTCGCTTTACCTTTTGGGGTCCGAGATTCGAAAAGTTCAACAACGCGAGGAAGACCACCAGCGATGTCACTACCGGCGACCCCTCCAGTGTGGAAAGTACGCATTGTTAATTGGGTGCCAGGCTCACCGATCGATTGAGCTGCGATAACGCCTACCGCTTCACCAACTTCAATCATTTCTCCGGTCGCAAGTGAACTTCCGTATGCTTTTGATGCAACACCGAATTCAGAGTTATCGGTAAGCGGGGATAGAACCATTACTCTTTCGACTGCAGGATCATCCCGCAACGTAATCATTTCTTCTTCGCGGATCAAAGTACCAGCTTCTAGAGTTGAGCCATCTGACAACTCAACTGCTTGAGCTAAGCAACGACTGAAGAGACGGGTCTCTAGATAAGTTCGCTTTTCAGTTGTATCTGGTCCAATATCTTCCAACCAGAGGCCTAGGACCGGCCCAGACCTTTCGAACGGATCTTCTTCGTTAACAATAAGTTCCTGCGCAACGTCAACTAATCGCCGAGTTAGGTAACCCGAATCAGCAGTTCGAAGCGCTGTATCAACTAATCCTTTTCGAGCACCAGGCGTCGAGATAAAGTACTCAAGCATCGTGAGGCCTTCACGATAAGAAGATTTAATTGGCCTAGGGATAATATCGCCACGAGGGTTAGCAACTAGGCCCCGGATAGCTGCGATCTGGCGAACTTGCATCATATTTCCGCGAGCGCCCGATTCGACCATCATTTCAATTGAGTTGAACGAATCTTTTTTAAGTTCAACTTCGAGTGACTGACGCACTTCTTCCGTCGCAGATGTCCAAATTTCTACTTCTTTTTGACGACGCTCACCATCAGTTATAATTCCACGACGGTACTGAGTTTCAACCCGTTCGGCTTCTCCTTCATAACGTTCCATAATAACTTCTTTATCCGGAGGTGTCCGAACGTCATCGATGGAAACAGTTAAGCCAGATTTTGTTGCGTATACGAAACACAAATTTTTGATTTTATCAAGACTGGCCGCCACCTGGTTAGTGGGATATCCGGCAGAAAGATCTCTAACAATTTCGCCCATTTCTTGTTTACGGACTTTCACATTGACATATGGAAAGCCTTCAGGCATCGCTGAGTTAAACAGCACTCTTCCAGCGGTAGTAACATGGAATCCACCATCTCCGTCAGCTAGAGCTTCGTTTCGCCAAACAATCGGGCTATGAAGTTCGACATGGTTGAGTTCTACAGCACGTTCAATTTGATGGAAGTGTTTAAATACCTTGACCTTGGCATCATCTTTTTGTTCACGCAGCTCTGTGATGTAGTAGCCACCAATAATCATGTCCTGGCTGGGCACTGTCATTGGGCGCCCGTCCGCGGGGGACAAAATATTATTCGCCGACAGCATTAAGACTCGAGCCTCAGCTTGAGCTTCAGCAGATAATGGCAGATGAACAGCCATTTGATCGCCATC
>DMOB01000198.1:11098-12663 GCA_003452475.1 Acidimicrobiaceae bacterium
GCCATTTGATCGCCATCAAAGTCGGCATTAAAAGCAGCACAGACAAGTGGGTGAATCTGTATGGCTTTACCATCAACTAGCACTGGTTCAAAAGCTTGTATTCCAAGCCGATGTAACGTTGGTGCTCGGTTCAAAAGAACCGGGTGTTCTTTAATTGCTTCTTCGAGTACTTCCCAAACTTCAGACTTGCGACGCTCAACCATACGTTTAGCAGATTTAATATTTTGCGCAAGCTCAAGATCTACGAGTCGTTTCATTACAAACGGTTTGAACAGCTCTAATGCCATTAATTTAGGCAAGCCGCATTGATGTAACTTAAGTGTCGGTCCTACAACAATCACCGAACGGCCGGAATAATCGACACGCTTACCTAGAAGATTTTGACGAAATCTTCCTTGTTTACCTTTGAGCATGTCAGAAAGGGACTTCAACGGACGGTTACCAGGCCCAGTTACCGGTCGACCGCGTCGGCCATTATCAAAAAGCGCGTCAACAGCTTCCTGAAGCATACGCTTTTCGTTGTTCACGATTATTTCCGGAGCACCAAGATCAAGTAGTCGCTTAAGGCGGTTATTTCGATTAATAACCCTGCGGTACAAATCATTTAAGTCCGAAGTAGCGAAACGCCCACCATCAAGTTGCACCATCGGGCGAAGCTCAGGCGGAATAACCGGAACGGCATCCAGAATCATAGCCCGAGGGTCGTTAATTCTTTTATTTTGTTCATTTCGACGGTTAAATGCGGTGAGGATCTTCAGCCTCTTAATCGCTTTTTGCTTCCGCTGTGCTGATAGTTCTTTTCTTCCATCAGAAGCATCAATGGCTTCACGTAAAAGAACTTCTTCATCATCAAAATCGACACGTGCCATGAGTTGAGTAATCGCTTCGGCTCCCATGCCACCCTCGAAATACTCACCATACCTATCTTCAAGTTCTCGCCATAAAAGCTCGTCTTCGAAAATTTTACGTCCGTGCAGGCCGCTGAATTCATCGAAAACTCTTTGAACTAGTTCCAGCTCATCTGCGTATTCTGTACGCAGAAGCTCAACATCTTTATCGTGATCGCGTTTTACTGCTTTGATTTCTTTATCGTTGGATCCTTTGGTTTCGAGCTCGCTTACTTCCTTTTCTAGTTTCGCAAGCCGACTTTCAATTTCACCTTCAAGTTCTTCATTAATCGCATCAAGTTCTTCTCGCATCTCAGCTTCTAAGCGCGGAAGATCTTCATGACGCTTATCAATATCCACCCAGCTCACAAGATTAGCGGCAAAGTAAATTACGCGTTCTAGCTGTTTCGCTTTTAGTTCCTCTTTGATTTCTAAACCGGTGAGAAGGTAAGCCAACCAGCTTCGTGTTCCGCGTAGATACCATATATGAACAACCGGGGCGGCTAATTCTATATGGCCCATTCGTTCCCGTCTTACCTTGGTTCGGGTAACTTCAACGCCGCATCGTTCGCAAATTATTCCCTTAAAGCGGACCCGCTTGTACTTACCGCACCCACATTCCCAATCTTTGGTAGGACCAAAGATTTTTTCGCAGAAAAGACCGTCTTTTTCTGGCTT
>DMOB01000198.1:12978-13385 GCA_003452475.1 Acidimicrobiaceae bacterium
GAAAAGACCGTCTTTTTCTGGCTTTAGGGTCCGGTAATTAATGGTTTCAGGCTTTTTAACCTCGCCATTAGACCATGTCCGAATAGCGTCGGCCGTAGCCAAGCCAATACGGATATCAGAGAATTCATTAACATCAATCATTTACTACTCACAGTCCGCGACGAATTGGGCATTGGGCAATAGACCTTCATGAACGTCGCCTCCTAAGTTCATCGTCTTCATCTGTCCCTCGTTCAGGACGACTGATATCAATACCGAGCGATTCTTCTGCTCTGAACACATCTTCATCAAGACCTTGCATATCGATCTCTTTACCGTCCAGGGCCATAACCTCAACGTTGAGGCAAAGAGCTTGCATTTCCTTGATCAGAACTTTAAAGCTTTCTGGTATTCCTGGTTCAGGAATA
>DMOB01000337.1:0-6982 GCA_003452475.1 Acidimicrobiaceae bacterium
GGCCGGAATCATATTCTTGAGAAGAAGTCCTCGAAACGAAAGAGTCAACTAGCTCTCGAGGGTGAAATTAGCAAAGCTGACCTTCCTCGCATCAATCAGATGCTGGGCAAATAATTATTACGATTCGTACTGGAGATTGAACTATGGCGAGAGTCAAGCGTTCTGTAGCGGGTCGCAAGAGTCGCAAGGCAACCCTAGTAAAAGCAAAGGGTTATTACGGAAATAAGAGCCGTTCCTATCGAGCTGCTAATGAGCAAGTTATGCATAGCGGCAACTACGCATTTCGGGACCGGCGTGCACGCAAAGGTGAATTTCGGAGATTGTGGATACAACGTATTAATGCCGCAGCTCGACTAAACGGAACGACCTACAGCAAACTAGTAAGTGATTTGAATGCGGCTGGTATAGAGATAGATCGTAAAATTTTAGCTGACTTAGCCGTTTCTGATCCAGAAGCGTTTACTAAAATTGTTGAGGCCGCTCAGATGGCCCCTAAAGCGAGCTGAATCTTTCTCCGAGTTCCAAACGCCTCGCCCGCCTTGGTCGGCTGGTGCGCGACCGAAAGTATCGGGACGCTGAAGGGGCGATCGTCATCGATGGGCCGCGTTCGCTCGCGACTGCTGTGCAATGTGGTGCAGAGATAGAGGAAATTTTCGTTCGCGAGAATGAGTATGAGAAGTTCTCCCATCTCTACGGCCTTGAGACCAAGGTCTCAGAGGTTGATATACGTTCCTTTGATTTGCTTGCTGATAGCGCTACTCCCCAAGGAGTTCTAGCCATCGCTCGACTTGTAGATGCTGACTTTAGTAGTTTGGCTCAGGAGCACCGAGTTGTCGTGATGGACGCGATTCAAGACCCAGGGAACGTAGGAGCGATCATCAGAACTGCCGCAGCGGCTGGCTTTGGTGCAGTAGTCGGTTGCTTAGGAACAGCGGATCTATGGAGCCCTCGATCTGTGCGGGCAAGCGCTGGAACGATTTTTTCCTTAAACGTTCATCGGCAGGCAGACCTTGTGGAGGTTCTAGAAAGCGTTGCCGAGACTGGACACACTCGAGTAGTTACGCTCGCGTCTGGAACTACGACCTTTGATCAGATGAAAGCCGATGAGCGGATGACCCTGATTTTAGGTAGCGAAGCGCATGGCGTTTCGGATGAGGCAGTTGAAAGATCCGAACTAAAAGTTGCCGTGCCAATGGCTTACCCAGTTGAGTCACTTAATGTTTCGGTAACCGCAGGAATAGTGATGTATCAGATGTCCGGAAGCTTTAATGGTCGGTGAAAGTATCTCTGCTAGACAACTGGCGGTAAGTCATCAAAACTATGCTGCTGGTCACCTATCCTGGAAGTCGTGAGCGTTTACGAAGAAATAGTCTCAGCCAGAGAACAGGCCTTATCGAGTATCCAGAGTGCGACGGATCTCTCTAACCTCGTGGACCTGGAGCCGGCGCTGTTTGGTAAGAAATCAGCCTTGGGGAGCCTCAAAGGGCTTATGGGTAAACTTGATGCATCAGAGCGGGCCTCAGTCGGTCAAGCTTTAAACCAAGCACAGAAAGAAGTGCAGGAAGCTCATCAAAAATCTAAGAACTATTTTTTCGAACACGAGCGAAACCTTCAGCTCGGCGCAGAAGGAATAGATTTAACGGAAACCCTTAAAAACCCTAACCATAGGGGCCATCTCCATCTTGTAACTCAGACCATGGAACGTCTTGAAGATGTCTTTGTTGGCATGGGCTTCACGGTTTCTGAGGGGCC
The DNA here is from genome assembly GCA_003452475.1 of Acidimicrobiaceae bacterium. Taxonomy (GTDB): domain Bacteria; phylum Actinomycetota; class Acidimicrobiia; order Acidimicrobiales; family Poriferisodalaceae; genus UBA9040. The sequence goes on from DMOB01000337.1 coordinate 1,753, forward strand.
GCAAGCTGAGACCGATTGGTACAACTTCGAAGCACTGAATTTACCCGAGGCTCATGTCGCGAGGTCAATGTTTGACACCCTCTACCTTGATCTAGGTGAAAGAACTGAGATTGGTGATGGAGAGGGTGGAGAATCTACGAAATTTTTACTCAGGACGCACACTTCCCCAGTCCAAATCCGAGTCATGGAGTCACAGGAACCACCAATTTATACGGTTTGCCCGGGAAGGGTGTTCCGAAGAGATACAGCTGACGCAAGTCATATGCCAGTTTTCCATCAGATAGAAGGCCTCGTTATCGACGAAGGAATTAGCTTTACAGATTTGGCTGGAACTCTAAATGATTTCACATCCGCGTATTTTGGTGGCGCAATTAAAAGCCGATTGAGGCCCTCATACTTTCCATTCACAGAACCAAGTGCAGAGTTCGATATAACCTGCGTCATATGTGAGGGCTCAGGCTGCCAAACTTGTCAGCGAACGGGGTGGATAGAATTAGGCGGATGCGGCATGGTTCACCCTAACGTATTGCGAAATTGCGGTATCGACAGTGAACAATGGACTGGATTTGCGTTCGGTTTCGGTATTGATCGTTTAGCTCTGATGCGACACGGAATTAAGGATTTAAGAGATATGTACACCAATGATGTTCGCTTTTTGAGTCAGTTCTAGAACGGGATTTTGATGAAAGTACTTCTTTCCTGGTTACGTGAGTTCGCCCCAATTGAGGGTGATCCCGTTGAGCTGGGCAATCATATGAGTGACCTTGGCATGGCCGTCGAAGAGATGACGATTATCGAGTTGATCGATGGAATTATTGTTGCCGAAGTAGTCGGATTGCGACCGCATCCCAAAGCTGACCGAATTCAGATCGTAGATGTAGACCCGGGAGACGGCAATCCGCTGCAGGTGTGTTGTGGAGCCTTTAACATGTCCGTCGGAGATAAAATTCCATTCGCAACAATTGGTACGACCATGCCGGATGGAATGGAAATTTCTCAACGCAAAATGCGTGGTGAACTTTCGAACGGAATGTGTTGTTCAGCTTCTGAGATCGGCCTTGGTAGCGACCATCAAGGCATTTTGATTTTGTCTCCGGAGCTAGTTGTTGGCCAGCCAGCGATGGCTCAGCTAGGTGCACAGGCTGATGTTCTGTGGGACCTAGAAATTAATCCGAACCGCCCTGACGCTATGTCTATCGCAGGTGTGGCAAGAGACCTGGCAGCTCGGTTAAACATTCCATTTCAGATACCTAAATGGTCTGTCGATCATATGGCTACGAGCGAAATTTCGGAAACTTCGGTTAGCGTCGCTGACTCAGAACTCTGCCCTCGTTTCACAGCTCGCGTGCTTGAGGGAGTGAGCGTTGGCGTGTCTCCTTTGTGGATGCAAACGCGTCTCCAGCTTCTGGGCATGAGATCAATCAATTCGGTAGTCGATGTATCGAATTATGTAATGCTCGAACTAGGGACACCAAACCACACTTACGATTTATCGTTAGTGGCTGGAAATGCGATAGGAGTGCGGAGAGCAAAGATTGATGAGTCGATTACAACTTTAGATGGGCAAGAGAGATCCTTAGCTCCGGGCGATGGGGTCATCGTAGACGGGTCTGACGTCGCGATCGGAGTAGCCGGTGTAATGGGAGGATCTAGCACAGAAATTTCTGATTCAACCAACAGCATTCTACTTGAATTGGCTTGCTGGGACAGGACCGCTATCGCTCGAACTTCGCAGCGGATGGGTCTTCGTTCTGAAGCCTCGTCACGCTTTGAAAGAGGCACTGATATAAATTTAAGCGTCACGGCCGTTGAACGTTTTTGTTATCTCCTAAATGAGATAACGCCAGGCGGTATTCAGATTGAAAAGAAGATAAGCGATGTGCAAGTTGCTAAAGACAAGCAAACAACTATCAGCGTGCGCACTTCACGTATCAATCTGTTACTTGGGCAAAAGTTTTCCAGCGGAGATATAGCCAATTTGCTTATTCCTATTGGCTTCGAAGTTATACAGACAGATGATCCTGATGTTCAACTTGTGACAATTCCCAGTTTTCGCCCTGACTCGGAGACTGAAACAGACATAGCTGAAGAGGTTGGTCGCCATTTCGGGTACGGGCGTTTAGGAGCGACTGTACCCCGATCTCCTAATGCTGGTCATCTTACATTTCATCAAAAATCTCGCCGGCTTATCCGTCAGGTATTGGTCGGTGCAGGGTTAGATGAGGCAATGCCGAGCCCGTTTCTAGCCCCAGATGCGGTTGCCAAAGCCGGCCTCTCGTCGGCTAATGTAGTTCAGCTGCTTAACCCTTTAGCTATCGAAGAGTCAGTTCTGAGACCGTCGTTACGGTCTGGGCTGTTGACGGCACTTGCTTACAACCAGTCGCACAGAAATGAAAATGTTAAACTCTTTGAGATTGGATCGGTGTTTGCTCTTCCCTCGGAGGGCTCTGGATTACCAGATGAGCACGAAATGCTCGGAGTCATTCTCGGCGACAACGATGCCTTCGTAGCGAAGCAGCTTTGGGACGTGATCGCTGCTGGTCTAGGAATTAATGGAGAATTACGTAACGCTACCGACCTTCCTGGACTTCACCCTCGACGTGCAGGGCAAATAATTGTTGAAGGTCAAGAAATAGGAGTGCTAGGTGAACTAGATCCAAGGGTTCTAGAGAATTGCGGCGTCGCTAATCGTTGCGGGTGGTTAGAGTTACGACTCGACCGGTTGATTCAATCAATGAGTCAAAATGCGACTCGTCGATATGATTCAGTCTCGACGTACCCTTCAAGCGACTTGGATTTAGCATTCGTTGTCAAAGACGAAATCCAAGCATCGGATGTGGAACGAACTATCCGATCTTTGGTTGGCTCAGAACTAGCGTCCCTTGAACTCTTCGACGTTTTCCGAGGTGAAAAACTGGGTGAAGGAAATCGATCCTTGGCGTTTTCATTGCGATTTCAATCAGCAGAGGGAACTCTGAGCCATGACCAGTTAGCCAGTCTCCAAGAGCGATGTATCCAAGCGGTAGAGACAACTCATGATGCTCGACTCAGGTAGTTTAATATCCGGCTTTTGTATCTACTAAGCCAATCAGTTGATCTCCGTTTACTCTCGCACGAACATTTTGTGTAACTCTTTCTGCAAGGAGAGGCAGACCCATCTCAGGTGTGTTGCCGACATGAGGGGTAATAATGCAGTTATCTAACGTCCACAACAGATGATTGGGGTCCAAAGGCTCAGGATCAGTAACATCGAGCGCAGCCCCGCCAATAGATTCAGCTACTAGCGCCTCGACCAAGTCATCGGTCACCACATGTTTGCCTCGAGCAACGTTGATTACCCAAGCATGCGACGGTAATAGAGAGAGTTCCGTGGCGCCAATAATTCCCTCCGTCTCAGGAGTTAACGCAAGCGCGAGTATCAGTACGTCTGTTTCGGGTAACTCTTGGTGAAGTTTAGCGAGCGAAGTTACATCTGACGATCCAGGCATTGGCCGAATATTCTTTCTGATGACAGTTATTCGGCATTTGAAAGGTTGGAGGTACTTCAGAAGAAACTCTGTGATTCCGCCCCCACCTAATATCGTTACACGTGCGCCATATAAATTTTTTCCTTGGGGCTTGCCCCATTGTTTTGCTTTGCCGTAGATATGCAGCTTTCTTAAACCTGCAAGCGTCAGAGCGAGAGCGTGCTCTGCAACTGGTTCGGCATACACGCCCTTTCCGCATGTCCATATAAGGTTTGGTCTTGATTGAAGCATTGGGAGGAAAGGTTCTATGCCAGCATATGGAAGTTGAACCCATTGAATACCCGGGTTCTCGTCTAACGTTTTGGGTAGTAAGTCTGCTCGTGATGGCTCTGCCCAAACAAGTGCTTGAGCTTCGGAAGGCTTCGTTATAAGTCCACCTCCGGAAAGAACGGCCTCTGCTAATGATTGCTGTCGCCAACAAGCAGGCTCTACGGCGACGTTAAGAGATGTCATAGAAACAAAGTTATCGCGGTCTGCTACTTAGCGTTAAATCTATGGAAGCTGTAAGTGTCCGTTGTGTGCCCTATCTGAAAATCTTTTTAGGGAATATAAAGCCACCGGCCTGGCTCTGTCTGCCGAGTCAAAGATTAGTGACTGCTAGAAGCTATTTCCCTAAAGAACTAAGTGAGAAAGAACAGCCCAACTCTCCAAGTCTTCTTGAAGCGTTTGAGTTCCGAGAACTTGAATGCAAACGTGATCTGCACCGTTGACGCGGTGAGCGGTCAGTCGGTCTCTAATCGTATCAGAGCCAAATGTGATGAGTTCTGAAACTAGTCTGTCGCTCGGTCCGTCAAGAAAATCTTTATCCTCAAAACCCAGCATCTTAAACTTTCGCTGGTTGCTCTTAGAGCCGGTGTACTTCCGCAAGTGGTCTCTACCTATTTCGATAGCCACCTGGGAATCTTGCGTTAGAACCACAGCCATCTCAGCTGCAATGACTGGGTCGGGTCCTATTGCCGACCGCGTCAGCTTAGTATGCTCCGGGTTCGCCAAATATGTGTGAGCGCCGAGAGTGAGACTTCCAGCTAATGCGCTCATCTTCGGTCCATAAGCTGCGAGACAAACAAGCGGAGATGGCGTATCGTCAGTTTTATTCTCTTCCCACAAATTGGTAAATTCCTTAAGGTAGCTAGTGGCAATGGAAAGTGGTTCTGCCTTATTGCTCAAAGCGCCACCTAAGCCAAGACCGAGAACATGACGACCGCCGGACTTCATTTGTAAATATCTGTGTCCCGCCACAGCTGCTCCAGGGGAGCGGTCACCCATCCTTGCGATTCCGTTGGCGATTGTTAGTGACCATGTACCTTCTAAAAGTTGTGACGCGAGAGACAGAGCTTCAGTTGGGCCGACCTCTGGAACCCATAAGGACGGGTAACCGAGTCGTTCAATTTCTTGCGCAGCAATAGTAGCTTCAGATGGGGTGAGGTCATCAAACCTAAATGACCACACGCCGACCTGACCCAGTTTCTGTCTCAGCTGAGCAAAATCCGACAACTTTTCTCCATAGATAAAGAAGCTTAAATGACTATCTACGCGTCGTTACCTTCTAAACACGCGGAAACAAGATTACTGACTTTCGCCCATCATCGCCCCATCTGATTTCAGATAAATAGAGTTCTTAGGACTTTTGAAGAGCTCTTGAACAGCGGGCAGAAATTCTTCCAGCTGCATGGATTGATAAGTCGGATCGAAAGCAGGCTGAT
>DMOB01000172.1:0-3106 GCA_003452475.1 Acidimicrobiaceae bacterium
GTCAAACGACTTGAATGCGATGCTGGTTTGAAATTGGCAACTGCCATAATATCTAGGCAGTGGTCAATCGCCATCGTGAATTTGTGCATCTATGGATTAAGGGACCCAAGGACGTCAGTCCCAAACCTTCCATGATTACACCTGATTAGACGATCGATCCTATGAACCAGCATGGTGGAGCAGGATATTCTCAGCAATAAAATCATACTAGATGACTGGCGCCGGTTTCAAATTTAATAACACCTACCTTCAACTGCCGGAGATTTTTTATACAAAAATTCTTCCGGCGCCCGTGCCGAAGCCGGAACTAGTCATCTTAAACACGCCGCTCGCGACTGAGCTGGGCTTGGATTTTTCCGACACAAGTTTGGACAAACAAGCAGAACTGTTTTCCGGAAACCAAACGCCGGAAACGGCCGAGCCGTTTGCTCAAGCTTATGCCGGCCATCAATTTGGCCATTTTACGATGCTGGGTGATGGGCGAGCAATTGCCTGGGGCGAGCATATCACACCGACTGATCAGCGCTTTGACCTACAGTTCAAGGGGGCGGGTCCCACGCCGTACTCGCGAGGTGGAGATGGGCGCGCGGCGTTAGGGCCGATGCTACGTGAATATATCATCAGCGAAGCAATGCAGGCGCTCAATATCCCTACTACCCGCAGCCTTGCAGTAGTTACCCACGGAGAGCAGGTATATCGTGAAACCTCCCTGCCTGGAGCAATCCTGACCCGAGTTGCCCGGTCGCATATACGTGTCGGTACGTTTCAATTCGCCGCATTGAAAGAAGATCAGGAAACAATCCAAGCTCTACTCGATTACACGATCAAAAGGCATTATCCGGAGATTAAGGAGGAGCAAAATAAGGCCCTTTTTCTGCTTAAAGCAGTGATTGAAAAACAGGCCGAGCTGATCACTCACTGGATGCGTGTAGGATTCATTCACGGAGTCATGAACACGGACAATGTGACCCTATCAGGTGAGACGATTGATTATGGCCCATGCGCCTTTATGGACACTTACGATCCAGGGGCGGTATTTAGCTCCATAGACCATAATGGGCGCTACGCTTATGCCAACCAACCGGCCATCACACAATGGAATCTTGCGCGCCTTGCCGAGACCCTGTTGCCTCTAATAAATGAAAACGCCGAAAAGGCAAAAGACTTAGCCGAGGAAGCCATCCATAGTTTCGGTGCAGTTTATAAAGAGAAATCTCTCTCCATGTTGCGCGCCAAAGTTGGCCTATTTGACGAGCAACCAGAAGATGAAAAACTTATTTCTGATCTACTCGACTGGATGCAGCAAACAGACTCGGACTACACCAATACCTTTGAGGATTTAACGAATGAAGTGCCTCCAAGTGGGGAACGTTATGACAGCGATACTTTCAAAGAATGGTATGCCCGCTGGCAGACTCGCGTCGCGGTAAACACGCAACCTCTGGAAGCCTCATTGGATTTGATGCGTGCCAATAACCCTGTCGTAATCCCGAGAAATCATAAAGTGGAGCAGGCTTTGAAAGCCGCAAATACCGGTGATCTGCAACCCGTAGAAGATCTCCTAGCGGCACTTCAGAAACCCTATAAAAACGCCTCAGACCTGAAGCCCTACCAATGTCCACCCAAGCCCGAGGAAAAAGTTTGTCATACATTTTGCGGAACATAGCCAGTCATTGAAGGGGCAAGGTGAAACTAGAGCGGGTGATGGGAGCCCAACCCAATGTTTCCTGGTGAAATACAGCTATCACACTCGGTTGCTAGAAGCCTCTGAGAGCCCCCATTCTCTCTCAAAATAGTAGGCATTAGATTCGGAGGCGATCATTGATTTAATCGATAGCTTTCTCTTTATTTTCGATTAATAAATTGGCTCCAAACGAGGTACAAACTCGAGAAATGAAAGTGCTAATTTCAATTTTTATAGGTTTGCTGGTTCCGGGTTGTACGACAGTTCCTGTAAAAGAACTAACCACGGAAGAGAAGAAAGTAGTTGGAGAATATCAATCCAAATTTAATGGGCATACACTCAAATATGTCTTTATGAAAAATGGCGCAGGTGCGTGGTTTCTAGATGGCAAGAAAGAACAAGCGTATTCGTGGGCAGTAGTAAATGGAGAGATACAGTATGAAGATGATGATGATATATATGTTTACAGTATCAATGACGATTTGAGCATCACTTATATCGCAATCATTAGAGATGGAAAACGAGATGACTCGATAAAATTTGCGGATATCACTTTCAAGAAAACCAAATAAACACTCAGCATCTGAGGCAAATTAACCACTCTCACGAATTGCTGGAAACTGTTTTTAGACCATCATGCCAAATATGAAATTACTGCTGAGCCTCATCGTTGATGAATGAAGATAAACTTAATACCCCGCATGATCGTCCTCCTGTACTGCCGGCTGTAGCAAATAAAAACCCGGCCGATACAAGTAGTAGCATAGTCCCATCAAGACTCGGCATCTGCTCACTTGGCGTGAGTATTACATGCCCAATTATAATCCTAATTATATTCTTTTCGTTGATCGATTTTAAAGATGTAGGGTCGAGTATAAGTTACAGTTTTTTCGGCATAGTGATCTATCCCATTATTTCGATAATTTTGAGCGTATGCGCGCTTGTCTCTGGAGAGAAAAAGCTGCCGGCTATTCTGGGAATGATATTTTCAATTATAGGAGGCGTGGGGCTCATTCTTTTTTGTTTGTTTATGTATGGGTTATCCGGGATGTGGTAGTGTCTGGATTATAATTTAGCCGCCACTTCTTCTCCCTCCTCAGTCACCCAATCGTTTCAGATCTCAGCACCTGTTAGTGAATAGACTAGGTAAATAAAAAAGCCGCCCTTGAGATAAACCGGAGTTTACCGCAGGGCGGCTACCAATCCTTTTTCGCCTGCAGGCCTGACGGGCCACAAGGTCGAAAGGTCAATGCCCTTGGTCGGGCACCTGCCAGTAACCTCAGTCTGACGTAACCTAGAGGCCTGTCATCCTGATTCCGGATTGGACTCCCCCGAAAGGTTATCTGCTCCGAGTGGCCAGCTGGCTGACCGAGCTGCTCCGGAGAGCCGCTCAACGACGTGAAACTAGCACGAAAAAACCCG
>DMOB01000277.1:0-8608 GCA_003452475.1 Acidimicrobiaceae bacterium
TATGAAGTAATGCGCACAAGCGTTGCAATTGACGAGACTATTGTCACCTTCGCCGCTAAATTTTTTGTTTTCATCTACGCTCATGATAATACTTCCAGGCCACAAGACAGATCAGGCCTATCATAATCCCAGTCGCGAAAATGTTAGCTAAATTTAGCTCTCGAATAAATCCTACCTCGGGGGCCGCCCAAACGAAAAACACGATCGGCACACCTATCATAAAATACCATCGGATATACTTGCACACCTCACAATCTTCGTTTCTATTGAAAAACATTCTCTCTCCTAAAAACAGAGCTCACCAGCGAACCAGATCAACTATTCGAATTCTGCATCGCCTTAAATTGGTTTGTTAGATACTCTCCAGTATTCTTACTCTTCTGAACGATGCTTTCCATCGCCGAAAATTGCCTCAAATAACGAGCCTTTATGCTTTCTAACTTTTCTTGCATCTTCGTCAGCTCATCTTCATATCTCTGCACCTCAGCCAGCGCACTCGTTTCTTTGGCTTTTATACTGCCACTCTCAGATACTATAGCATCAAGTGCAATAATTGAATCTAACGCCAAACCCTTATTCGTGGTGCTAGAGGCACTCTGATCGTTCGTGTCTGCCGTTAGCATTGTCCTTATATCAGAAAAATTACTCTTAACCGCTGCGGCATAGGTTGTCTGGTTTAGTTTTAGCTTTCCATCTAACTGGATTCCAATACCTATGTGCCTCAAATTTTCAAACCCGTTTGATGCGGTAGAGGAGGTATTACCAATCAAGGACCTTATCTTCGCCAGTATCATATTCACTGTATTCTTTTCACTAGACAGAGAGCCTGCTATCTCATCCTCCTCATCGTCTTTGCCGGTCAGGTAGCCGCTCATCGTTATGACATTGTTATATGAATCAATCAGGGTGTTCACCTTCGTCTCTAGGGTGCCCGTGTCTTCGGAGATTATGATATTCACTGAGCTACTATTCAAAAAATTTAGCTGCACGCCATCGATGATGTCGGACGGTGAGTTATTGTCACGTACCACGGTTAAGTTGTTCACAACGACGCTAAGATTCTGTGCGCTTCTTTCCTGATCCACAAATATCTGATTGCTGGTGTTTGCGGTTTGATGACCAACTAATTCAAAAGCATTGTCTGCCCCAGTTTTACCCTCGAGAACTATCCTAAAGGATGCGCCAGAACCTGTTACATTTAGTGCCCTAGCAGTGACTCCAGTAGCACCGGTTGCACCATTCACAGCGTCGATGATTCCTTTCGGTGTATCAACTGTGTTATTTAGTGCTGTCGTGGTGCCGTTCACCACTACTGAGAAATTGATGGTACTACCGCCATTGAGCTGCTGAGTTAAGGAAGTAAAATCCTCCTTATCGGTGCCGCTTCCAGTATATCTCTGGATCACACTCATCTCGGCTCTGGCTAGCTGGTTAGGGTTAACGGCATGAGTTCCAGCTCTGGCCGCTGTTTCGGAGACCAAGACGGCTTCGCATCTGTTTGGGTTTTGGCTAAAAACTCTTTTAGTTAACATACCGTCTTTATCTTGAAGGTCATCAAAGCTTGTCCTCAACGCAGAAACGCTGGCCTTAAATACTCCAAACCCCGACACACTAACCGTGCTGGCTTGTTGTTTTGCGGTTAGCGCACTAATTTGTGGTGTTGTCTCAGCGTCTGCGAGCGTAGTAGCCAGATCATAAATATCTACCCCAGAACCCATACTTAGGGCCTGAGTAATTTTTGTACCTATGTTATCTGTAGAGGTTACGGCGGCCATTCTTAATCACCTATCTGATGTAGTCGAATATAGACATCTGCGAAACCCTCGCGAACGTGCTCTGAGCCGCTTCCAAGGCAAGCATGTCGGAAGAAAGTTGAGTGATCGCAGTAGCGTAGTCAACATCCTGAGCATCAGAAAGCAGACCCTTATAGATCACGATTTTATCCTCCGCAATGTCCCTCCGATCAGAGACTAGGTTTTGTCTCAGTCCATTGTCGACTAGGTTCTTATTCAAGTTACCAGACACTGTCCTCAACTCATCGATTGCCAGGGCGACCCCAGTTCTATCGTTCCCTTCAAGAGCCGTCACAAAGTCTTGCATCACCTTGAACATATCTACCCTCGCCGTTACTGCGCCGGCGCCATTCGTCCGTGTAATAACACCCGCTAACTTGTTTCCCGAGATACTCAAGGGCAACTTGTAGCCCGTATCTAGTTCGAGCTCCGGTTCTGTTTGGTTACCGTTATAAACTACGGCACCTGCCAACGTTGTGGTAAAAGGCTGCGTGGTGACCTTCGTGCCCGAAAACATATAATGCCCGTTAGAGTCCCTGCTATTGGCCAGGCCCCTAATATCATCCATATATCCTTGGACCTCTATCGCAAAGATATCCAAATCGTCCCCACTGTAGGTATCTGACCTAGCCGCTACCGATATATCCTGCATGCGAGTCATCATGTTACTCATCGACATCATGACGGCTTCTTCTTCTTTATATCCAGCGTCTACACTCTGAAGGTTACCTATATCATCCTGCTGCCGCGTTATCACTTGTGACAATTTCAACGACGCGGTGGTTGCCTTTACATCTGTGCTTGGTGTCACCTGTTTTTTCCCAAGCGATAACTGCGCCTGCAGCTTTGATATTTTACCCTGCTGCGTCGTCATCTGATCGTTCATCGTTTTAAAATATTGTGAAGTTGATATTTTCATGGCATTAAAATTCTTTGTCCCAAAATTTACCTATTAGCGGTTAGCAGCGTGTCGAAGAGCGTTTGTGATACCTTTATAACCTGTGCGGCGGCCTGATAGGATTGCTGATAACGAATCAAGTCAGCAGCCTCCGTGTCAAGCGTCACGCCAGTGGTATTATCCAGCAGCGCCTCTGCGTCATCCTTAACCACCTTGAGTGCCTGAGAAGACATCTCAGCGAGATTATGTTTATTACTCACGCTTGAAATTAACGAGATATATCTCTGGGTCGGGACTTCATCCCCATCGACCCCAACCTCTTGAACGGAAAGGATGCGTTTAATGTTTCCATTATCTCCTATGGCCCCCTGGTTTGGTGCTATGGTGAATACATCACCGGTAGTGGGCGCCTCTTCAAATAATACCTTTACGTCATTTACAAGCACGCCGTTCGGCCAGGCATAATTTTTCTTGGCCAGCACGGTACTGGTGTTTGTGTCTGTGATTTGAACCTGTGTAGGCGACAAGAACGTCAATGAGAACGGAGGCTCTATCGACACCTCGGGGAGAGCTGCCTTGGACTGCACCTTATAACGAACATCGGCATCATTTGCAGATCCAGTCACGTACAGCAGGAAGTCATCATCCAGACGGCCGCTTGAGGTTATCGTGGTCGCCAAGCCAATCCTACTAAGGTCGGTAGCCTTACCCTGGCCGGCACCGTGGTTCTGAAACTCAAAATTCACATTGGTTCCGGTGTACTCTACCCGACCAATTCTTGTGGCATTCGCCTGATTTAAGAAGTTGGTCGTTTCTCCGCCGGTCGGATTTCCAAGGACAATATTCTTGCCAGTGTGCGCGGGCGTATTACGTATCAGAATCGTATCATTCCTAGGTATTACCACCGCCTCTACATTTGTGGTTCCTGTTTGCGCGTTTATTAACGCGGCAAAGGCTGTAAGCGTCGCCGGCACTCCGGCGTTTACAATTGTTGTACCGTTAATGGACAACTTCCGAGTGAGATCGAGGTCACTGTATTTAAAACTGAGGGTATTGTCTGCCTTAGCCGAGACTCCTGTTGACGCCTTCTGAGACTCGACCCAGGTTGCAACATTCGCTGCCGACAGGGTCGAATTGGCCGGTATCTGAAGTGCGGGCATGTTGTGCCCGTTAAGTTTTAAAGAACCAGCCGCGATTGCATTCACAGGCGCTCCGGTTGCATTAACTTGAATAGGGATAAGCGAAGAGAGCCTTGCACTAGCAGCAAAACTACCAAGGGTAATGGACGTGTCCTTGTAACCCGTCGCCCCTTGTTTATTAACATAATCATTTACAAATGCTGTCCCTGCTTCGATGGATGTTGATGTTGCTAAGCCAGCTGCAAAGGGCCCAGCAAGGACAGCGGACCCGACTATATGATTGTATTCGGAGGTAAACATCTGCATCTGATGATCATCCGCAACCGGCGGCTGGATACTTACTGTAAAGCCAGACACATCTCTTGGGATAAATAAAGCGGGCTCAACGGTGTTGGTATTAAAGGTTTTAGTTTGGGCCACACCAAGAATCGTAGCGCTATCAAACTGCACATTCGCTTTTAGGGCCAGCGCTCGCTTATCGTATTGTAAAGATGGCTCCGTCTCCCTCGAGTTGGCAATGGCACCCTCAATTTGTAGTCTATCCGCTGTGGCAATCTGGCCAGTATTCAAAACAGAAACTGAAATATTATCAACGGCACGGAGTCGAGGCCTTATCAAAAATGACTCGCCATTTTGAAGCGCGCTATTTGTTGTTACCGCTAGGCCATTATAAGAAAAACCATTGTCACTGGCTGAGTTGCGCGCGATATACGAACTTGTTTTTGTCGATAGGTCGGTAACTAACCACCTAGCTTTCCCCGACTCCCACGTTGCTTTTATATTAACGCTTGAGGTGCCCTCTGGGGCGGTCGCGGATATCGAGGTTGACAAAGTCTTATCCCCCGCAGCGACGGCCTCATACTTAGGGGTCAGGTCGAATAGATTTAGTCCGACCAGGCCATTCTTGTTCAGACCCTGCCTATGGATGTTATTAATCGAGGTTGCGACTGTCGAAACAAGGATGTCTAAATTATCCCTCAAAGGCTCAAAGACCTTGTCCCGAATATTAAGGATTCCCCCTATTGACCCACTCCGAACTTCTCCTACATTGATACTCTTACCGTAAGAATCCAACAAAACTGCGATCGGCCCCCCGGCGATTTCAGAGAACTTTGGATCGAGAGAATAAACCTTGTTCTCATCTACGAACCTCATACTCTTACTAGTACCCTGTAGCTTGACGAGGGCCCTACCACCCTTATCTAATTCAACATCCAGACCAGCGTACTTGGACATCTCTAGAAGCAGATAGTCTCTCTGATCGAGGAGTCGTGGTGGTTGTTTCCCAGCGAGAGGAGTCTTGGTCAGCTCTTTATTGACTAAAAACAGACTGTCAGCCAGTTTGTTTAATTCCGCGAATTCGGTTTCCAGGTCATCGACAATTTCTACGTCCATACTGGCAAATTCTTTACCAATCGCCTTAGAGCGACCCGCAAAAAATTCCGTCGCCATCAAAAATTCTTGTCGATAGCTCTCCTCCGCAGGGTTGCCTGAGAGGTTTGATGCCGCAGAAAAAAACCGACTAATCCCGTTACTTAAGCTTCCCTCCTCTGAACCTAGAAGATCAATCAACCGATCGGTGTACCGCATTATAGGCTCTTGCTCATTGACCTTGCTGTTCGCTATGCGAAGGTTCGAGGTCGCAAACTCGTTTACAGAGCGAAACACGCCTTTAGAATTCACCCCAGAACCTAAGTAGTTTACACCCTGCAGAGTTGGAATAGTCTCTTCCGCCCTAACCTCCTGCCTGGAGTAGCCATCAGAATTAAGGTTTGCAATATTGTTACTTACTGTAGTGAGCGCCTGCCTATAAAGCTCAGTAGCTGAAGCACCTATGTTTAGCAAATTAGCCATTTTTGTTTCGTGTCACCTTCAAAAACAAAAGATGCCAAAGCATTCTTCTATTTTAAAGTTAAAATACCTGCAATCTCGGTAAAACATATTGAGCGCAGTGTTAAAGCTTAAAAGGGTCTCTTTTCACACTTTTAGCGCCATACTTCTTGTCCGTAATATCGTTCAACCACTCAACCAGACCAAGCCCTTGCGTCTGAGCAATTTTGTGTGAGACTTCGTCATAGAACATTCCCTCAAAGAGCTCCATCGAATCACTTTTTATAAGATCACTCTTCATAGGCTTCAATGAAGCTTGCATAGAGTCTGTCAATTGCTTTAAAAACATCGACTCAAACTCAGCGGCCACCTTCGCGTTGATTTCTTTAGCCTTTTCTATATTCTTTGTTTCGTTAGACTTAAGGCTGGACAATCCTTGGAAGTCAAACCTGCTCGCTACGAAATTCTCTATTCCTGCCATCTAGATCACCACCAATTCTGCTTTAAGACTACCCGCCCGTTTTAACGCTTCTAATATCGCAATCAGTGCCGACGGCGATGCACCGACCTGGTTTACCGCATCGACTATTTCTTGCAATTCTATTCCCGGCTCAAAGACAAACATCTGGCTGTCTTCTTCCGTTACTGTTATCTCTGCATTTTGGATAGGGACGGTATCCCCGTCGGCGAAAGCGTTCGGCTGACTAACCTCGTTGAACGCGTCTATCCTAACCATCAGCGTGCCGTGCGAGACGGCCGCTGCGCCAACCCTAACCGCGCGGTTGATAACCGCTGTCCCTGTGCGAGAATTGATTACAACTCGCGCGACGGGATCCGCAGTCTCAACTTCCATTAACTCAATATCACCCAGGAATGCGACTTTCTGAGACATATCCTGTGGTCCGCGTACAACCACCGAAACTGAATCTAGAGGAGTAGCCGTGCCCGCTCCGTAGGTCTCGTTTATCACAGCCGCTATGGCGGTGGAGGTACTAAAATCTGAGTCACGCAAGTTCAGAACTATGTTTTCGGTCGTCTCGAATGAGGAAGGTATTATTTTTTCGACAATAGCGCCATTTGGAATTCTTCCCGAGGTTGGGACCCCAATCTCAACCGCCCCACCCGCTGCATTTGCCGCAATACCTGTGACTGTCAATGGTCCCTGTGCTAGCGCATAAACCTGACCGTCGATACCCCTTAGCTCTGTCAGTATTAAATTTCCACCACGCAGGCTTTCCGCAGATCCGACCGTAGATATATTCACGTCGATCCTTTGTCCCGGCTTTGCGAAGGGTGGAATTTCTGCTGTGACCAAAACAGCCGCAAGATTATCTGTCTGAAGTGGCTGCTGCGCTTGCTGCTCTGCAAGCCTCACAATGTTGTCGCCCAAATCATACTCTGAGACCGGGCCATCTACACTCACACCAAGCCCAGACAAGAGCGAGGTCAGGCTCTGGCCGGTAACCCTCAAATCTCGCCCGTCACCAGTCCCCGACAAGCCACCCACTAGACCATACCCAATTAACTGGTTGCTCCGCACGCCGGCGACATCCGCGATGTCCTTGATACGATCCGCATGAATCATAGCTGGTGCGAGAGTCGTGGCCAGGAAAAAGGCAATTGTTTTAAATAGACGTATTAGCATTATTCTAATTTCCTTAAAACGGCCAGAGGCCGAAAAGAATATTCGTTATTGGAGGAATCTTAGTCGAGCGCGCTAGCTCTCCTACACCGCTGTAAGAAAATTGGGCATTCGCAAGACGCCGCGACAGGATCGTATTATTCGGCTGGATATCCTCTGGCCTAACCACCCCTCGGACCCTGATATATTCACTTCCCTCATTGAGTTCGAGCTGTTTTTCCCCGAACACAACTAAGTTCCCATTACTCATCACCTCTGTTACAACCGCTGAAATACTTCCGGTTAAAGAAGCAGACTGACCAGCAGTCCCATTGCCCTCGCTGCTGATGGTCGAACCTAAGTTTGCGAGATTCGCATACTCATCGAACAGTGTATCCGCAGGCAGCACTCCTGGCGTAATGTTATTAACCGAAACCCTCTCAGTTGATAAGCCATTAACTCGTGAGGCCTGGGCAGATTCCGCAAGCAGGATAGTTACGATATCTCCAACTTGAACCGCGCCGGCGGCATAAGCTCGGCCGGCTGGATACAAGGATGAGCCATTATCCATGATAGAACCGGTAACCTGAGAAGGCACGGCCGCCGGCTCCGGGTATATCATCTCAAAATCATCCAGCCCACTCATCTGTGGGAGTTGAACAGACGAACACCCAACAGAGAAAAGGCTTATAAGGCTAACCACTACGAGAGAAGGTTTCATAACTTATCCTATGTCAATTTTAGAGATTTTGATTCAAAAATCTAAGCATGCCGTCAGCAGCAGAGATCGCCTTAGAATTAATTTCATAGGCTCTTTGAGTCTCAATCATGTTCACCATCTCTTCCACAACATTTACGTTAGAGGCCTCTAAAGAACCTTGGGTAAGCATTCCCGCACCCTGGTCCCCAGGGATCCCAACGATAGCAGGTCCACTAGCATTCGTTTCGGCATAGAGATTCCTNNGAACCTTGGGTTAGCATTCCTGCTCCCTGGTCACCCGGAATTCCAACGATAGCTGGTCCACTGGCATTCGTTTCCGCATACAAATTGCGACCCTGCGCTCTGAGTCCAGCGTTATTTACAAATCGAGTGATCTGCAGCTGGCCCACCTGAACAGCCCCGCCGCCGCCTGCTAGCTCGACAGTGACCGTTCCATCACGACCCACCGCAATGCTAGTCGAATCCTGAGGAATATTAATAGCCGGGATTGTTGTTTCCCCCGACGCGGTGACCATTGCACCTAGATTAGATAGTTTAAAAGAGCCGTCTCTCGTGTATGAAATCGTTCCATCAGCCTGCTGGATCGCAAAAAATCCGTCTCCAGCA
>DMOB01000277.1:8737-11237 GCA_003452475.1 Acidimicrobiaceae bacterium
CCACCGCCGCCTGCAAGCTCAACGGTAACCGTCCCATCTCTGCCCACCGCAATGCTATTCGCATCTTGCGGGATGTTAATAGCCGGAATTGTTGTTTCCCCCGACGCTGTAACCATTGCGCCCAAGTTAGATAGCTTAAACGAGCCATCTCTTGTGTACGAAATAGTTCCGTCAGCCTGCTGAATCGCAAAAAATCCGTCTCCAGCAATCGCCAAATCGAGAGAATTTTCCGTTGAAATCATATTCCCCTGGCGATGTATTTTTTCAGTTGAAACAACGCGCGTACCCGTTCCAAGCATTAAGCCTGTCGGAGTTTCCGCGAGGACATCTGCTTGGGCGCCGGCCTGCACAATTCGCTGGTACAGGAGGTCCTCAAAGTTTGCACGGTCCTTCTTGAAACCAACCGTGTTGACGTTCGCTAAATTATTCGCAATCACTGTCATCCTGGTCGATTGAGCAGAGAGACCGGTTTTTGCAACCCACATTGAAGCGTCCATTATTTTTCCTTTTAATTTACCTTGTTAGTTAGCTCGCGCGAATCAGTTCGGATCCACTCTGATCCAACTCCTCGGCACTTTTAATTAATTTAATCTGGGTCTCAAAAGACCGATAGTAATCCATCAAATTGACCAGGACTTCCACAGGGCTTACGTTGCTGCCCTCTAAAGAACCGGTAGTCAGAGAGGCTATCTCTGGGCCCGGAGCGATATCGCCGCCCGCGCCGTTGGATCCAACTTCCTCAAATAAGCCATCGAGACGTCTTTGCAGGGAAGTGCCAGATGCATCTCTCAATAGCAGCTGGCCTACCTGAACGGGTGGGGCGGCCCCAGCGGCATCCGCCACGGTGGCATTAAAAAACACTGTGCCGTCGGGAGTCACACTGACCGTGCCGCCAGCTGGAACAGTGAGAGGCCCACCGGCCTCAGAAGCAACCAGATTGCCATTTGCAGTTTCGATAAATCCGAGCTCTGATACCCTAAGGTCACCCCGACGAGTAAAGGCTATCTCTCCCTGCTCCGCTAAAACTCCGAGCACAGTCTGCCCATTCAAAGCGACATCAAGCGGGTTACCGGTATCAATTCTGGTGCCAGGGGATAGGTCAACTATGTCCTCCCTATTCTCTACGAGAGGCTGGAACCTTACAGCAAACCCTGGCCCATCCAGTTGTGCTGGAATAGACCTCTGAAAGGATGCGCGCTTAAAACCAGTGGTCGAGATATTGGCTAAATCATTAGTCAGCATAGTGCGCTGAATCGTGCCCGCCTTAGCTCCACTCGCCGATGTATATACTAGTTTATCCATTGACCTCTTCTCCTAAAAACTATAACTAGCCACGAATGTTTATGATCGCACTGGTCATCGCGGTGTTTGTCTCAATCGCCTTAGCGTTAGCTTGGAAATTACGCTGCGCCGCGATAAGGTCAACCAGCTCATTGGTCAAATCAACGTTTGAGCGCTCTCTAGAGCCCGCTCGAATGGTGCCGAATCCAGCGGCACCCGCCTCACCAAGCCTAGCCGCACCCGATTCCGCAGAGGCTATCCAGGCGGCGTCTCCAATCTGACTTAGACCAGAGGCTGAGTTGAAATTCGCGATAACGATCTTGCCAAGCGATTTTTGTGTGCCATTGGAGTAACTTCCAACAACCAAGCCGTCGTCGCCTATGCTAATCCCGTTAAGGTCTCCCTCAGGCCTACCATTTTGTGACTGAGACACAGCAGCAAACGCCGAGTTGTACTGTGTGCTTCCAGTATAGGCTAGCTCTATGGTTGTCCCCGTAGCTGCATTGCTCTCTAATTCATACTTGGCCTGAGGAGACACGAGTGCTCCCGAGGTATCAAAGGTGATCTCGCCTCGGTCGAGAAAGATTGGCGTCCAGTATGGGATATTGCCGGCGTCAAAATCACCTTTATCAACGCTTTCTTTCCACTGTTTGGTGGCAGGATCTTCGCTTACGTAGAGGTTACTGCCGACCAGCTTATCTGACTTGATATCAGCCCATTGCGACGTCTTACCAAAGGCAACCTCAACATCCGAGAGGCCGAAATCTTGACTACCGATAACCTGAATAAATGACTTAGAAGACGCTGTAGAACCCGTAATCGTCAACGCCGACTTAACAGCGTCAAAGTCAACGGTCACACCGTTAACAGTCTTGCCATTGGCGTCTGCCATCAGATTAATTCTTTTCTGTAATTCATCTGTGAACGTGTCGATATTGTACTGACCTAGAGCCAACTGGACAGCCTGCGTAACACCGTCCACAACTACTGTCACACTCCTATTTGCTGCGGTGACGTTGAATGCCTGAGTAGCGTCAACCCCCATTGCGTTGCCTGTTAAAAATGCCGGAGTTGAGGCCTGACCGCGAACAGTAGGTATGTTTTCACTTAGCGACAGCGCTGCCTTGGTTTCCTGTGTGATCAGTTCGACGGTGGTGCCCACTCCATCTAACCCAAACAAATCCCTTGCCATCGCACCTCCTGTTGTTAGTGTCGGCAC
>DMOB01000028.1:0-4602 GCA_003452475.1 Acidimicrobiaceae bacterium
TTTTGGATCAATGGCTGGTGCTACTAAACATTTTTTCGAAGAAATTTGGTACGAGTGCCTCGAAGAAACAGTCGGAAAGCCATGGCAGCTAATAGTCAAGGCCGGCGATGACGGGACTGGCACAGTCCAATCTGTAGAACGACTTGCGACGGGCTTGCAATGGGCGAAATTTAGACCTCCGCTGCAAGTAATTGGCAATATCACAGAAAGTGATACAAACAATGCAGTAGAGCTCGGGGCTTCGCTCGCTGCGAGCATAGAGTTAGGGTTGCTTTGACTAAATAAACATTAGAACATGGCGGTGAGGTTTTGAAAAAAGAAATTCGGCCAGAAAACATAGCTGCCCCGGCAGCGAACTATGCGCATGCAATTTTAACTACGAAAGAGACGCGATGGCTTCATACTTCCGGAGTTGTTCCCATAGCTCAAGATGGTTCGACACCCGCTAATTTTGATACTCAGTTAACAGTTATTTGGCAGAACATTAGCGCAATGCTTAAAAGTGCATCAATGAAACCTACCGATATTGTTTCTGTCACCACCTACGTACTTCCTGATCAAAACCTAGCCACGTTAATGAAGCATCGCGACACGGCTCTAGATAAGCACAAAGCCGCTTCAACGCTCGTTATTGTAGCTTCCCTAGCAAAACCTGAATGGCTCGTAGAAATCTCAGTTGTAGCAGCAAGTAAATAACTCTGATGCATTGGACTGAACGTATCCCATCAGCATCTTTTGATGTCCAATGCGAAGGATCTAATCACAAGGTTGTCTGGAGTGAAGGAAAATTATTGCTTTGCGCTCATCCTGAGGTCGATGCCGAAAAGGCACTTATAGCCCTAGGAGGCAAGACTCCGTACTGCCTTCAGATATTAGATCTATGGGAGTCTGCTGTTTCTGATGGAGGCTTCATCGAGGAATGGGCAGGTTGTTTCAAGGCAGACAAACGGCGACGCTGGTGGCTTTCTACAGCACTTGACCGGCTTAAGTCTGAGGGAGTGCAGGATTTCCTCCATGACCTTCCACGAGCCAGAGCTAGGAAAATGTGTGAAGTGACTATCGGGCTGCCTCATGAATTCTTAGACCTGGCTGCAGTTACTGTCATGGCCCAAGCCGACGAAGGTCTTCGAGATCTGGATGAATACCTTTTGACGCACTCAACGCATGCAGTCCAAATGCGCAGCCGTCGCTCATTTGTTCTAGCGCTCCAAGCCCACGAGTCTTCTTTCAAAAGCCCTGCGTTAATTCCTTTTCAATGCCTGGTCGACGATGACGTTACCCCCACTATTGCTGGCATGCTCGCCGGCAAAAACAGCAAGGTTCTGCTTACGCTGCGTTCATCATGGCTAAATCGGGTTTGGGCGAGAAATCTAGCCATATATGAGAAACGATTAACCATCGACGCCGTTACCCGAGAGAACAAGCTATATCTTTCACAAGTTGAATGGATTTGCACCGCCACCAATACGTACACGCCACGGGTGCACATTACGAAGATCTAAAGGTGCGGTATCGACCAATCAATCTGCTCAACGCCGAAGCGGCTTAGGGCCTGGTTTATTTTACTAAACGGCCGACTCCCTAAAAAGCCTCTGTAGGCGCTCAGAGGCGAAGGGTGTGCAGACTCAATTACCATATGCTTACCAAGGTCGATTATCGCTTTTTTCTTCTGCGCTGCTGCACCCCACAGAACAAAAACCACTGGGTTAGTTTTTTTGCTTACGACGTCTATTATGCGGTCAGAAAATATTTCCCACCCATGGTTCCGATGAGAACCTGGCTTACTGTCTTCAACTGTCAAAACCGTATTAAGTAAAAGTACTCCCTGCCTAGCCCAAGCCTCTAGGTTTCCATGATTAGGAGGTGAAAGCCCTAAATCTGTCTTCATCTCCTTATAAATATTTGCTAGAGACGGAGGAATTTTAATTCCTTCATTCACCGAAAAAGAGAGTCCATTTGCTTGACCCGCGCCGTGATATGGATCTTGCCCGAGGATTAGCACTCTTACTTCGCTATATGCAGTCAGATGTAGAGCCTGAAATACATCTTCTTCTCGAGGATAAATAAGGGTTCTGGCCCGTTGGCTAGTAATAAAATTCTGGAGTTCTAACCAATATTTTTTATCGAACTCATCTCGAAGCAGAGGGTTCCAGTCAGTTCTCATTCACTACTTCTCTGTGCTTAAGCAAGGAGCTCAGCAGCCTGTTGACTCATAGTAATGCTTACTCCTATCCGTTCTCGATAATAATCAAGGTCAACTCCATCTGTTGGTTTTTGTCCTTGCATATAACGGGAATAGACACCGTGGATAATGCATGCCGTCTTAAAGTGATTAAAACTTAGATAATACGGAAGATCGCTTAGATCACAATTAGTTTTAGACGCGTAACGTTCTATGAGCTTAGTTCGTTCACAGAAGCCTTCTGCATTAGTCGCAGCGTTCTCGCGATTAACCAAAACATCATCAGGCTCTGTCCATGTATTGAGCGCATAAGCAAAATCTGCCATGGGATCGCCCAGAGTTGAGATCTCCCAATCTAAAACCGCTGTCAAGTTTCCACTTGTGTTAACCAAGCAATTATGCAAACCATAGTCTCCGTGGACAACTCGAGCCGGGCCCTGTTCAGGCTTTCGATCACTAAGGTAGCCATGGAGTTCATGAAGAGTTGGATCATCATATTTTGCCCCTTCCGCTGAAGCTAACCAGCTTCGGTACCAGGTTTTTATTTGCCTTCCGACGTAGTCCTCTTTTTTTCCAAGCTCACCTAAACCAACTTCATCCGGGTCGATCGAATGCAACTCCGCTAGAACATCCATGAAGGAATCACCTACCCGACCACGCGCCTCGACTGTTAGATATTCCTCCGCATCTTCTGATTCAAAAAGAGCTCGACCTTCAACCTGACTCATAACATAAAAATGGGCACCTGTAACAGTCGAATCCTGACAGTATCCATATGCAATTGGGACTGGAACTTTAGTTCCGCCTAACCCGCTAATAATCGAAAACTCACGACCCATATCGTGAGCCTTTGGTAGCAGTTCACCGAGGGGTGGCCTTCTGACAACTGCTTGCCGCCCGCGCGCATCTAGCAATGCATAGGTGAGATTACTATGCCCACCTTCAAGGCGAGTCCAGCTAAATGGTCCAGTGAGGCCCTGGGTGTTTTCTGATATCCAGCTTTCAACAGCTGGAATGTCATAACCTGCAATCTCATTTTTTTGATTCATAGTTTCCTTCTTCACCCATGACCACTAGCTACTGTGTAGACGACATTACCGTCATCTACATCCCCATGACGTCATATTGATGGACAGTGGCGCCTTTTATCCCTGGGAAAACAGTAAATAGCAGTTGTGATGCGTCGTTAAAAGGTAACTGGCTGTGACAAGTAAAACTATGGCTCTACTGTGGCTTCACTTCGGTAACGGCGTGTTATGCCAAGCAAGAAATTGCCAACCGTTATCGGTATGTTTCCAAAGACAGGTATATCGGCAATCTAGAGTGAGCTCGCGACCGCCTGCTAGCACTGAAATTAACGCCTGACCGTTGACAAGGCCCAAATCATTTTCCCCAATTAATTGGATTTCTGTATCTTTGGTCTCCACATTCCTATAGTCAAAGACCTTATTCTTGATCGCAGTAATGTAACTATCTTTAGTATCCACAGTTGCGTTCGAATGGGTATACCTCATCTGAGCGTGAAGTAAAGCGTTCAGCGCGTCAATATCCTTATCGATCATCGCTTGCCAGCGGCGTTCTTCCATCAGTTCTATTTCAGCTGTCATTAACTCAACATTAGTAGTTATTGAACTCTTCGATACTCAAAGTGTGTTTAAGTATTTTCAGGCAATGTCAAAATTTGCGATTTATTAGAAGCCTCCGAAGTCTTTTCCCTAGCCACAGCAGCACCCGGCTAGCTGCTTCGAAACTCTATAGGCTCATTCAGATTAAGCGTCAAGAGAGTCCTAGCCTCAGACTCTCGTTTTCAGCTCACTGTTCCTCTCATTTTTTAATCCTTTTACATATTCCCCTCTTGAGCTATGGAATTAATTGTTACCAGTCGTTGGTGTTTGATTTAGCTAGGCTCTTACTCATGAAAAAAGCCGTGCTGTCAGTGGTGAGCGTCGTGACGTTTTTGGCTGCGTGTTCATCCACTTCTTCACAATTAGCTAATCCAATTGATTCAACAACTACTGCGCCAAAATCCTTGGAACCAGTTGAGAAAGAGCCTGAACAGCAATTCATTGAAGACATGTGGGATAAACAAGCGGCACGACCAGGTGCCGATATTGAAAAAGTTTTTCGGTTATATCAGGAGAAGGCTGCGATAGGCCCAAAAAACATGGCGTGTTGGGATCCGCAAAATATCGAAGCAGATGTTTGTACAGAGTTAGTCAAGTCAATGGTGCTTCTTGACGTCCATCTGAAGGAGATAATTCCATTACTTGATTCATTGGAATTACCCTGGCGTCTCGTCGTACGTGACTGTGAGCCGCAAGCTGTAACAAAAGATATTCAAGCTGGTCGTGTCAACCTTGAAACTATCGACGATGTCGTCACCGGGTACTTCGTTGAACGAGCCGAGGGTTCCTGGTACA
>DMOB01000319.1:0-4459 GCA_003452475.1 Acidimicrobiaceae bacterium
CAGTTGTCCATGAAAGTCTAGACGGTGCGCTAGTGGTCAAAACACTGGGACGCGAAGCGGACGAGGTTCAACGCTTAACACAATCTGCAGACAGACTCCGAAAAACCCGTACCCAAATTGGACGGCTGAGAGCAACGTTCGAACCGACTCTTGACACTTTGCCAAGCCTGGGGATGGTTGCTGTACTAGCAATCGGTGCATGGCGGATATCAGATGGCAACGTAACAACTGGGCAAGTCATTCAGGCGATGATTCTCTTTCAGCAGCTGGCATTTCCGATTCGTATAATTGGTTT
The DNA here is from genome assembly GCA_003452475.1 of Acidimicrobiaceae bacterium. Classification (GTDB taxonomy): domain Bacteria; phylum Actinomycetota; class Acidimicrobiia; order Acidimicrobiales; family Poriferisodalaceae; genus UBA9040. The sequence continues at coordinate 296 of DMOB01000319.1, forward strand.
CTTTTTAGAAGAAAACGCAATGTCGGTAGTAGCTGCGAGGCGGCTTAAGAAAGCTTTCAAAGTAAACACCCCACTGCAAGCAACTGGAACTGAAACACTCGGTGAGGGCCCACTAGCAATCGAATTTAATAATGTGACGTATCGCTACGGAAACCAGACCGTTCTTGAAGGTTGCTCATTTCAAATAGATACGGGCGAGATAGTTGCGCTTGTAGGGGAAACCGGGGCAGGTAAAACAACTATTGCGCAATTGTTATTTGGACTCATTGAGCCTCACCATGGTTCGATAACGGTAGGGAATTATCAACTACCAGAAATAAACCCCCAAACGCTGAGAGAACGTATTTCGCTTGTGTCGCAAGAAACGTTCCTGTTCGCAGATCATCTAACACAAAATGTGAAACTTTACCGAGAGATCGACAATAGAGAACTAGACAAGCACGCAAAAACCGCTCAAGTGGATTTCGTTAATGAAATGCCGGACAGGTGGGGAACCTTAGTAGGTGAGCGTGGAGTGACTCTTTCAGGTGGGCAAAGACAACGCATTGCGATAACACGAGCTTTAGTCGGAGACCCCGGGTTTTTGATGCTTGATGACTCGACCTCTGCTATTGACCCAATTCTTGAAGGAGAAATTCTTGAAGCTCTGCGAAAGAACCTTTCAACAACAACTCTGGTAGTAGCCCATAGATTGTCGACAATAAAACTTGCCAAGCGCGTCCTGTTTCTACATCAGGGAAGCATCGTTGCCTCAGGATCCCATGAAGAGCTGCTCAAAAATTCGGACTACGCAGATCTCGTAAAAGCCTACGAACGAGACGCGAAATGACTAGCGAAAAAGATGATGTATCGCAACGGGACCGGCCATCTCAATCTGCGTTCGAAATTCTTCGAAAAGGAATTGCTACAACACCGAAACTAAAAAAAGGACTCGCGTTAACTGCGCTCGCAGCAGTCCTGAGCGCATGCGGGCAATTAGCGATACCGATTCTTATAAGAGTAGCGATTGACAGAGGGTTACAACCTGGTCAGCAACCCCGCCCAGCGTTCGTGGCGATCTCATGTTTGGTAACGGCGTGCATTATAACTTTTGTGTTTGTCTTGAGCAGGCTGACGTTTCTGCGACTGGTAGAAATGACAGAAGGCACACTCTTTGACCTACGAATTAAAGCTTTTGAACACGTGCACCGGTTAAGCATCGCAGAGCATAACCGCTCAAGGCTCGGAACAACAGTCGCCCGAGTGACGAGCGACGTAGAACAACTCGCGAAATTTTTTGAATGGGGAGGAATGTCATGGATCATTAATGGCACTCTGCTCATCGGAATCGTGATAGTTATGACTGCAGTAAGTTGGCAGTTAACAATTGTTGCGTTATTGGCATTTCTGCCAGTGCTACCGCTCGTGAAATGGATCCAAAAAAGACAACTCGCCGCCTACAGCATGCTAAGGACACGAGTAGGAGAAACATTCGGCGAGTTCAGCGAAGCAATAAGCGGTGGCCAAACTATTCGTCTATATGGACTTCAAAAAAATGCGAAGAAAAAACTGTTCAACGCTATAGAAATTCAGTACAAGGCTCGGATGAAAGCCGTCAGATTTTTTGCCGTTTTGTTTACCTTAGGAGACGTATTTGGGGCCGTAGCCTTATCAAGCATTACTGTTGCTGCCGTTACTCAGCACCAAAACTGGGAACTTGAATTAGGTCAGGTGCTTGCGTTTGTTTTTCTGGTGACGCTTATGACCGGCCCCATAGGGCACCTTTCAGAAATATTAGATCAGACTCAAATAGCGTTGGCGGGCTGGGAAAAAATTTTGAATCTGTTAGAAACTCCGATTGAAATATCTGAGCCCTCCAATGGGAAAACACTTCAGGCTGGCCCCGTATCAGTTCACGCAGCGAACCTGAGTTTTGCTTATCGAAATGGAGACAATGTTCTACAAGATATCAACGTCTCGATCCCTGCTGGGATCAAAGTAGCCATTGTTGGCGAAACTGGTTCAGGTAAAACCACGTTCGCCAAACTGCTAGTTCGGTTAGCTGACCCCTCGTCAGGATCGCTGAAACTAAACAATGTGGAGATGCGAAATGTGGATGCGCAGTCGCGACGCAGAGCAGCTCGCATGGTGCCTCAAGACGGATTCCTTTTTAATACTGATGTTCAAACAAATATTTTGTATGGAAAACCTTCTGCGACTGAAGCTGAAGTAGTTACATCAGTGAAATCTCTGGGTTTGGAAGAGTGGGTCGATTTGTTGCCCGATGGCTTAAACACGCGAGTAGGTGAACGTGGCGAGTTGTTATCAGTTGGGGAACGACAAGTCGTCGCACTTATTAGGGCGCAACTAGCAGATCCGGGGTTGCTAATTTTAGATGAAGCAACGAGTAGCGTTGATCCTCGCACAGAGAAAGCTTTAACAAGAGCCTTATACCGATTAGCTGAGGGGCGCACAACGATCAGTATCGCTCACAGATTATCGACTGCAGAAAATGCTGACCTCATCCTTGTTTTCGATGGAGGTAAGTTAGTTGAGCAAGGTTCTCACACCGAACTACTTGGCATGAAAAAGAAATATGCGAATCTCCATGCCAGTTGGGTTGGAAATACTCGCCTGGATAGATAAGAACTAGTGACTTAGTTTGCGCTAGAACCATTACACAATCTCTTTACCTCGCTATGGAAGGACCTATCGTGAAGGATCCAGTTCGCGTTGCCGTTACCGGAGCCGCTGGCCAAATCGGCTATTCGCTGCTTTTCCGAATCGCATCAGGAAGCATGCTCGGCCCAGATCAGCCAGTCATTCTTCAAATGCTTGAAATTGAACCAGCGTTAGGCGCACTAGCTGGGGTAAAAATGGAACTTGATGACTGCGCGTTCCCTCTTTTAGCTGGAACTGTAGAAACAGCAGACGCCAACCAAGCCTTCGACGGGGCAGACTATGCCCTACTTGTTGGGTCTATGCCTCGAAAAGCTGGAATGGAACGTAGCGATCTGCTGGCAGCCAATGGCGGGATTTTCACCGGTCAAGGACAAGCAATAAGCCAGAGCGCGAACTCATCTATCAAAGTTCTAGTAGTGGGCAACCCAGCAAACACGAACTGCTTAATCGCAATGAAAAACGCCCCTAACATTGCAGATGCGCAATTCACAGCCATGACTCGCTTAGATCACAACCGCGCAATGGCCCAGCTCGCCCAAAAAGCTCAGTGTTCTGTTAACGACATCAAACATATGACTATTTGGGGTAACCACTCAGCTACTCAATACCCCGACCTTTTCCACGCAGAAGTTAACGGACAAAACGCAGCGGCGTTAGTAAATGACCAAAGTTGGCTTGAGAGCGACTTCATTCCCACGGTTCAGCAACGCGGCGCAGCAATAATTGCGGCTCGTGGAGCTTCCTCAGCTGCATCAGCTGCATCAGCTGCAGTGGATCACATGCGTGACTGGGCGCTCGGAACAACTGCAGGTGACTGGGTTTCCATGGGGATCCCATCAACAGGAGACTACGGCGCACCAGAGGGCATAATCACTTCGTTCCCATGCACAACCTCAAACGGGGTATACAGCGTTGTGAGCGGACTTGAATTAGATGAATTTAGTAAAGTCAGGATTGAAGCTTCGTGGGCTGAACTCGTTGAAGAACGAGACGCAGTAAGTGAGATGGGTTTACTCGGCTAAAAACGTCGAAAGAGTTTTTCCAGTGCTTTTTAGGCTGCGGCCCGAGTTCGTCGAAGAATAGGGTCCGCTACTCCCAATAGTTTGTCAGCGGCGGACATCACGAACCCTGCTGCTCCAGGGGTCTTATTGTCGATCAGATTTCCCATAACTTGCAACGTTATTTTAGCTATAGTGTCGGTCCCCACCGCAACTTTAAGACCAGCTCGCAGTATCTGTTGATGCCCGATCAGAAATGAGAACCTTCGACCAGTTCGAAGAAACGAATCAAACTTTTCGGCGACCATCACATCATATTTTTGTGGTGCTGTTGCCGGGTTCGATTCGAAAAGATCAGCTATAAGATCCCAAATTTCCCCCCCGCTTAATGATTTGTTCTAAAGCTGGAATTAAAGACTCTCCACCATCCAATCCAAATCTTTTGGTTCCAACAAATTTTACATGTAAGTATTTTTCAAATCCTTCTGCTTCTATAATCTTATTC
>DMOB01000319.1:4608-4764 GCA_003452475.1 Acidimicrobiaceae bacterium
AGGCGCTGTTGTCGGGTTCGCTTCGAAAAGATCAGCTATAAGCACCCCAGTTTCAAGCCCATAATCAATACCTTCACCGTTCATCGGGTTCACCAGCCCAGCAGCATCACCAACAGCTACCCATCCAGGCCCGTGACGTTTAACTGCGCTCATCGG
>DMOB01000327.1:0-5314 GCA_003452475.1 Acidimicrobiaceae bacterium
CTTGGAATCAAACCTCGGTGGTCGCTAGACGCTTTTGTCGATCCATACTCAGACACTAGGCAGTCTATGCAACGGCTTATTGTTACACCATTTGTAGATCACAGTCATATGCACGGTTTTGTCTACGATATTAAAACCGGTGAACTCCATAAGGTTGAAGTGAAAACTTAATAAAATTTTGAACCAAATGAACTTGGTATTTCGAAATCCTGGTTTGGAGGCGTTTAGAAGGGTGGTGGGAGCATAATCGGTGTCCCAAGGGATACTGTTTTGTCTGCATGGCGGCGCGACTAATTCACTTAAAACGTAACCAGCGAATTCCGCTGTATTTAGGTGGAATGATGGGGCCATTTGGGGGCACTGTCTTAATTCCGATGATTCCGGAACTCAGAACTACTTTCGAAACCACTACTGCGACTATGGGATGGGGATTAGGTGCATACTTTTTTCCCTATGCATTATTTTTGTTAGTTTCTGGAACCATAGGGGAGCGTTGGGGTCGCTCAAAGTGTGTGCAGATAGCATTTTTTTCCTATGCATTAGCGGCTGTGGTTTGTGCTGCATCTCCGAATTTAGGTTGGTTTTTTGCGGGTCGGACAATGCAAGGAACAGCGAACGCCTTTATGACCCCTTTGCTTCTAGCTAGCCTAGTAGATGTCACTGAACCCGAGAGGCTTGGTCGGTCGATGGGAAGCTATGCCGCTTTTCAGGCACTTGGTGGAGTACTAGGTCCGTTAGTCGGTGGTATCTCGGCCGATGGAAACTGGCGATGGGCGTTCATCGCGATATCGGTTATGTCAGCAATACTGTTGGTTCTTTTGTTGCAAAGACAGATTGAAGAAAGTGTGAACATCAATTTAGTTAGTATCCGAGGGTTATTGAATGGTCGGATGCTGGCGCTGGGACTAATGGCATTAACTACTTCTGCCGGTCCAGCCGGTGTTGGGGTTCTTGTAGCGATAGTAGCAAGAGATACTGTCGGCATGTCGGGTTCTGCTGCAGGCTTAGTTCTGATCTCCGGCACTCTTACCGCCGCTGCACTTGGACCCGTTTGGGGTCGCTTTATAGACCTAGTTGGTGCACAAAGAGCTGGGTTAGTAGCTGTAACTTTAAGTTCATTTAGCGCACTGTTGTTGGTATGGGTTTCAACTGCTGGTGGGTTAGTTTTCACATGGATGTTAGGGGGAGCTACTGCTGGTTTTATAGCAACTAGTTTTCAATCATTAGCTGCTGTTGCGGTAACTGGTAATCGAGGAGGTGGAATCTCTTTTGTGCTGTCTCATCGTTTTCTTGGGAGCGCTATCGGCCCCTTGATTTGGTTGCCCGTCTATTCTAATAGCCCAGCATCCGCATTTCTTGGATGCGCATCCTTAGGAGTGATAGCGCTCGTAGCGGTAATCGCATCGGGCTATGACACGCTTCCCTCGTAAGTTTTTGTTTAAATATTTTAAAGCCAATTGGCGATAGCTTCACCAATTTCGTCGGGGCTGTCTTCTTGAATAAAATGGCTACCGGCAACAGTTACTTCGGTTTGGTTAGGGAAGGTTCGGCAAAATTCTCGGGGACTACCTGTAAGTAGTGAACCCGGGTCAGCGTTAATGAACAGTTTCTTTACTTGTGATGTCTGTAACCATTCTGAGTAAGACTGAACAATTGCAGTGACGTCAGCTGGCTCCTGATCAATAGGAATTTCTCGTGGCCAGGTGAGGGTGGGTCTGCGGTCTGCTTTTTGAACGAAAGGCTTACGGTACTCTTCCATTTCGTTATCGTCGAGTTCTCTAATAACTGAGCCTGGGAGAACTCGTTCAACAAAAATATTTTTTTCAATGACCATTCCTTCTCCTGCATCTGACCTAAAGCCCTGGAATACTGGTGAAGCTGATTCAGGAAATTCATCCCAAGTTAATGGACGTACAATGGCTTCCATGTAGGCCAACCCGATAACTCTTTCCCTATTTCGGTTAGCCCAGTCGAATCCTAACGCTGAGCCCCAGTCATGGATGACAAAAGTAATTTTGTCTCCTAAATCAAGCTGTTCTAATAAACCGTCGAGATATTCGCGATGCTCAACTAAGCGGTATGAATCGGGTCCTTTGTTATCAAGCTTGTCTGAATCACCGTGACCAATTAGATCCGGGGCGATACACCGAGCGTGTTCGGAGAGGTGTGGGATAATGTTTCTCCATAAGTACGAGGAGGTTGGATTTCCATGAAGAAAGATGATTGGATCACCTGAACCCACTTCGTGGTAAGCCATTCTCTTACCATTGACTGTCGCAAATGATTTAGCTAAGGGAGCAGCGGAGAAAGAATTATTAGGCATGTGGCATACCTTACACAGAGCTTAATATTTTTTGTAAAAATAATGGTTTGATAAGTTATTTATTGAAATAATGCTAGAGCTTGAGCGATGTCGGTCTGAGTCACTACAGAGTTATTCAGTATTGTCTTTTCGAGCCATTCAGGGCGACCAATTGAGGCCACAGCGATTGCAGGCTTGAGACCACTAAGCTGAGCGAACTGAATGACGTGTTCGGTTGCGTAGTCCCCAGGCCTCGTGTCGCTACTCAGCTCAAGCAGAGCCCATGGGTCCGGTGTCTTGTTGCTCATACCTGCGGGAGGTTCGGAGAAAACTTTAGATGAGCTTGGTCTACTCCCGCCGCCGTCAAGCCCAGGGCCATCGGCGATGACTAAGCCTCGAACCTGTTTCGGCCTTGATCCAGCAAGTAATAATCCGATGTAACCGCCGAGACCTCGTCCGAAGATTGTCACATCGCCGAAAGCGTGAATCACAGCATCTGCATCAGACATAAGGGCTTCACATGTGTAGCCTCCGCCGGCCGGCAATGACGATTGACCATGACCAGTAAAATCTAATCCGATTATTGGACCTACCCAATGCTCAGTGCCTGATGGTGGCGATGAGAGAGTGCGTTCGCCGAGTCCATGTAGGACCAGCAACGGACGTCCGGAGCCTTGCTGAAGCTCGTGGACTGCTAAATCAGTTTTGACGTGCCGCAAAAATGTGGTTTTCATAAAAGTTTTCCCAGGAAACGAAGGACGATTGCTGATACTTCGGCAGGCCTTTCAATGTGCACGAAGTGGCCTGTTTCTGCCAACGCATGGAATTCGGCCCCAGTAGGTAAAATCTCTAGAGCTTCGTCAGGACTTGTTCCCCAACCCATTTCTTCTTCTATAGTGCCAATAATTCCGAGATATGGTAACTGAAGTCCGCGAAGTTTAGGTATAGCCCATTGAGGGTTCCATGCTCCTGTTGGGCCAAAACGTAGGGCTGGATCAATTTTCCAACGCCAACCGTCAGAATCTTTGCGAGCACCTACTGTGACTAAATATCTGAGCCACTCGGGAGCGAGTCTCGGGTTCATTGCCTGCCTTCGCTGTGCCAGCCCTGCCAGAGTGTCTGGTCTGCGAGTTAGGTTTGAAGCTTTTCTGCGATGATCTAGATATCCGGACAGTTCCTGGTTGAGGGCATCAACATCTGTACGATCAATTTTTTGGCTGAAACCCCGTTCATTGGGTATCCCATCAAGGTTAATTACAGCGCTGATCCGATGAGGTAGTGCATCTGCTAGTTGGTTCATGATGCCGCCTCCTTTGCTATGCCCGAGAACTGGTATCAAATCGTTGCTGTCTATCGAGTCAAGCACCAAAGCAGCGTCTCGAATATCCGCGTCGAAACTGTAGAGGCATGCAAGATCGCTGTCGCCATGGCCTCGATGATCCCAAGAAATCACTCGAAGCCCAGCCTTAGCTAACAAAGGGGCGAAAATATCAAAAGTGCCGGAGAAATCAAAACCTCCGTGAGCCATCAAAAGAGGCTGAGCTGATTCGCTGCCCCATTCGCTCACTGCTACTTCTAATCCACCGCCAACATTTAGCCGCCGGATTCGATCAGGACGATGTGCTGTTGGCACATGACTGCGCGCGATTATTACTTCTTGGTCGAGTTCACTGGTCATAGTTGTGTGGTCAGTTTGCCAGTATTGCTTGCATTTTTTTCACAGTGGAGAGAATCAGATCACCCTCGCTGTCAGAAACAGAAGACCAAGCAGGAATTAATAAATCATTTGTGAGCGCTTCAGCTTTCCCCCAGTTATAGCGGTCATCCTCTGTTGGATTTGGGCCATCCTCCCAACCGAAAAATGATGTGTCGTTTGGCCTTTTGACCCGGTGTGCCATTTCTGCAGTGATACCGGAACTAAAAAGCGCACTGAGATGAATTGAGCCCCGCATCTCCCTGAGTACTGATGTAACCTGCATAGCTGCACCAGCTGGATTCTTTGAAATAGGTTCTGCTGCGATTCCCGAAAATAAGGCTAGGGATGAGCGCTCTTGCGCCGTAATAATTTTTTTGGTGGCTTCCACATACTCGTTTAGGTGAGGGAGGGTGGAGAATTTATCGACTCCAAAATTTTGACTGCATAGTATGTATTCGTGACCTGCGACCCGAGGTGGAAGGATGTCTTTTGCTGAATTCCAAATTTTTTGAACAGTAGCTTTACTGAAATATCCCATGGCGCTTTCAACGACCTCAGCTTCGACGTCACCGAGAACGCCACATCTACCTAACATGTAGAAACGAAAACCATCTAGGCCCAACGCTTTCCCGCGGCTAATGGTTGCTTCATCGAAATAGAAAGCCCCTCCAATGCCAGCGATAAGTGGTGATGCTTCGTTAATGAGTTGAATTGGTGCCATAGAAATTCTTCTTTGTGGGTTCTGAGAGATACTTAGGTTGCCATAGACAGCGATCAGATCCACTGTCGCCTACGGTTATAGCTATGACAACAGATATTAAAATTGGTTTGTTCTCGATAAACACCGACCACCTTGCAGGTCCCGAAAATATAGCGAAGGTTGCCGTAGCTGCTGAGGAAGCAGGTTTTGAGTCAGTTTGGACTGCTGAGCATGTAGTTTTGCCAGACCCTCAGGTTGCACCTTCACCGCTTCCACCCGAGGCAAAGTTGTTAGACCCAACCGTTGCTCTTGCATATATTTCGGCCGTAACGAAGACAATAAAATTGGGTACAGGAATAATAATATTGCCGCAAAGGAACCCTCTAGTGCTTGCAAAAGAGTTGGCGAGCTTGGATGTGCTTTCTGCAGGCCGTCTTACCTTCGGAGTAGGCGTTGGCTATCTAGGACCTGAGTTTGATGCTTTGGGAATCCCAATGGAGGACCGAGGTCCCCGAACTGTGGAGTACATCGAAGCAATGAGATCTATTTGGAATGACCCGGAACCCTCGTATAGCGGAAAGTTCGTCTCATTTTCTAACGTAAAAGCGAACCCACG
>DMOB01000039.1:0-13022 GCA_003452475.1 Acidimicrobiaceae bacterium
GGGGAATCACCTTCATCTCCGAACAAAAAAGCAACCGCCGCATCTCCGCCATTCGATTCGTCTGCACTTGTCGGCTTTCCAGTCCGAAGGTCCGACAGAATGGCCATAGCGATTCCTTCGCTACCTCTAGCGCCTCGCATCGCCGCTTCAGCAGATCGAGCAGAACCTCCGGTGTCGACCGCCCATGTTTCTTGAGGCAAGTCAAGAGCTGCTTGGATTGCAGTGGCATTTGTTTTGTCTAAATAAGCCGGATTAGCTGTCGCAAACAAAATCGATGTAGGCGAGACCTTCGCATTTCGCAAAGCATTCCTGGCAGCCTCAACGCCCATGGTCGTTGTGTCTTCATCGAAGCTAGCAACGGAGCGTTGGCCGCGTCCTCCGCCGGCACCCATTGCGGCTGCTATTTTCGAACGGTCTAAACGGTAGTAAGGAACATACGCCCCGTAGCCGATAATGCCTCTCACAGATCCCCCATGCTTGGATACCACGTAAGTTTAGTCTGAGATATTTGCCATCCGCTATTCAAAAAGCACAAAGAATGAAATTCTAACTTACGCATCTGCAAAATATGGACTCTCGCCTGAGGCATGGTCTGTCATATCTAGAACGTGCTCAACTCCCTCTACTAACTCAACTAGCGTTTTTTCAATACCGGCAGTAACGGTAGAATTGGCCATTCCGCAACCCTGGCATCCCCCGCCTAGCTTTACCAGCACGGTAGTTCCCTCTACTCGCACTAACTCTGCAAATCCACCATGCGCAGCAATTGACGGGTTAATTCGCTTTACTAAAACTTCCTGAATTTGTTCTTCCTTAGTCCCAGAGAGGTCCAGGACGGAATTGGGTCCTAAATCTGGACGGTTCGGATTTCTCAAAACTAGACCCGCCTGATGTCCATTAGTCGGTAGATCAAGAGTGGCGCCTTCGAGCTTGGATATGTCTTGTTCAGGTACCAGAACTGTGAGCCCAGAACCTACGTGCGAAGGGACATCGGCTTGATCTGCTTCACTTAAAAGCTCAAAAGCTAAGTCATAGGTGTAATCAACACCTTGCACCCCTGTTACTTCAATGCGCAGCGCAAGCTGATCTGCATCTTGTTCGCCTGCACGCAATTCAATTACTTTTTCGAGTGCAGACTCAGTTACGGTAATGGCATTACGTTCCGACATAAGATCACTCTATCCGACCTAAGCCCCGGGTACCCACGAATCTTACTTAGGTGCTTACATAAGGGCAGCCTGGTGGACACCTCAATATCCAGGTAGCGTGACAGACTAAGAAATAGTATGTCGCTTCCTATGGAGATCTTATGAGTTTTCGCGCCGTTATGCTTTCGGAAAAAGACCGGCAAATAGCTAATTCAATAGTTGACCTCGAGGATGCTGATCTTCCTCAAGGTGACGTCTTAGTTTCAGTGGACTACAGCACCCTCAATTACAAAGACGGCATGGTTCTTAGCGGAATCGGACGATTAGTTCGTAACTATCCCCACATTCCAGGAATTGATTTTTCTGGCGTTGTTGAGGCCTCGCATGACCCTCGTTTCAAGTCTGGAGATCGTGTCGTTCTGACAGGTTGGAAGGTCGGTGAACTTCACTGGGGCGGCTTTGCTGAAAAAGCAAGAGTAAATGCGGACTGGCTGGTGAAGCTACCAGAGAGTCTTTCAAATCTAGATGCTATGGCGGTTGGGACAGCCGGCCTCACATCGATGTTGGCTATGCAAGCCCTCGAAGAACATGGCATCAAACAAGGCCCAGTTCTAGTCACAGGAGCAGCGGGTGGAGTTGGAAGCGTTGCTATCCATCTTCTTGCTAGCGCTGGCTATGACGTCGCTGCTTCTACGGGCAGGCCAGAAACAGAGGCATACCTGAGATCTCTAGGAGCAACGAGCATCATCCAGAGAAGTGAACTAGCCGAACAACCTACCGGTCCTCTAGCGAGCGAAAGATGGGGCGGCTGCATCGACGCAGTCGGAGATGTTACTCTGGCTCACGTGCTAACTGAAATGCAGTACGGATCTAGTATCGCAGCTTGCGGGCTGGCTGGTGGCAACGCTCTAAATACTACTGTCATTCCCTTTCTACTCAGAGCAGTAAACCTACTCGGAATAGACTCAGTAGTAGCTCCATTCGATTCGCGAGTACGAGCGTGGGCGCGCCTCGACGAGCTTCTCGATCGCGCTACCTTAGAATCCATGACTACGATAGTAAGCTTATTGGATGCTTCAATGATGGGACCTCAAATCATACAGGGGCAGGTACAAGGGCGAGTCGTTGTTGATGTAAAGGCCTAGTTATTATCTCGGTCGAAACTAGTAATTTCTATGCTCTTCGTAACATCGGAAGATGCAATATGTTATCTTCCAGGTAATCCACACCTGATCTTTCGAACCCATAAATGCCGTACCATTTTTCTAAGTGGGCTTGCGCAGACAGTGTCCAAGGTCCAACGCTGCTTCCTAGTACTTCATTAATTAGCTTCCCGGCAAGGCCGTTAGACCTCGAATCTTGTCGTGTCGCGACTCGGCCAATTCGCCGAGTTGCACCCTCATCGATTACACGCAGGCATGAAACCAGACCGTCAGAGTCATCGATCCAATAGTGCATGGCGCGCTGGTCTAGATAATCTAAGTCTTGATAAGCGCAGTTCTGTTCAACGACAAAAATATTCACTCTTAGAGCCAATATTTCGTATAACTTCGACGGGTTAAGATCATCAAAGGTCGCTACGCGAATCTCCCCCGCTGCTTTATTCACAACAAAGAAGCCAAGGCTGAAAAACCAGCCATAAACATTGCAAACACAACTAAAACAGAAGTCCAATATACGATTGGTTTTCGGTTCCTCAGTGAAAGAATTTCTCCGCTGCGGTCATAGTAATCACGGGCCATATCTAAAGGATACCTGCTTGTACCAGGGTGTCTCTAGCTATCTAGCTCTTCAGATAGCAGCAGCCACTCTTCTTCTCTAGCCCTCAGCGCCGCATCAACATCAGCGTATTTTTTTGCCGACTCTTCTAGTCGATTGAAATCGGTTTTTTCTTTATTCATCTCATTCTGAATACTTTTTTGCTCAACAGTCAATTCCGCAATTTCTTTGTCAATTTTTGTAATCAAACGCTCCAGCGTGGAAGAAGACCTTCGGTTACTGGTCTTTTGTTTAGTTTTTCGACCTTTCTCATTTAATACTTTCTTTGATGCTACCGCGTTCTCCCACACTGCTTCGCCGGCACCCAGAACACGAAAACCACCATCGTTTATAGCAACTACGTGCTCAATAGTTCGCTCAAGAAACACTCGATCATGTGTGACCACGACCAAAGCACCTTTAAAGTTATCCAACCAATCTTCTAACGCTCGTAACGTATCCAAATCTAAATCGTTTGTAGGCTCGTCTAGAAGAAGGACATTTGGTTCACCCGCTAACAATGCCAAAAGTTGCAGTCGACGCTGTTCACCACCAGAAAGACTCTCTACTTTCGCTCGGTGAGTCGCCGGTTCAAACCAAAATCTTCCCAAAAGCGCTATCTGGCGATAGTCCAACCGACTTCCTTTACCAGCAATCACCTCTTCTACTGTTAAATCGCTGTCTAGCGAATCTCCTTTTTGGTCGAAATATCCGACCTTCACCGTCGAGCCACGATCCACTTTCCCGTCTAAAGGTTCCCGCCGTCCTCCAAGAATATCTAAGAACGTTGACTTGCCTGAACCATTTGGGCCTACCACCCCAAGGCGAGCATCCGCTTCCAGGCTCATGCTGACATTAGCAAACAAGGGCACCTCATCATCATGCCCACCACTCACATTCTCAAGCTCTATTACTTTTCGCCCCAGTCGACTTTGTTTGTACTCCCCAAGCGCTAACGAGTTCTCTCGGTCATCATTTTTTTCTGGGCGTGTAAGCGTTCTATGGGCCATGGTTAACCGGGCTTTAGGTTTTCGCCTACGCGCTTTCGCTCCCCGTTGTAACCACACAAGTTCTTGACGAGCCAAAGTAAGTCTTGCTGACTCATGTTTTGCTAATGTCTCCTCTCGTTCAGCTCGAGCGTGGAGATAATTTTGATAGCCGCCTTCGACGATTAAGGTCCCGTCCCTAGAAAGAGCAACGGTACGAGTAGCAACTCGATCTAGAAGGTGGCGATCGTGGGTAACCAAAATTATTCCACCCCGAAAGTCCAACATTTTCCGTTCCAAAAAATCAATACCTTCTATATCTAGGTGGTTGGTTGGCTCATCTAAAATGAGCAACTCAGCATCATCATCTAAAAGTGTTATCGCCAACGCCACACGTTTTGCTTGCCCACCCGACAACGTTGTAACTTTCCGGTCAGCAATTGCAGCCAATCCAAGTCGGTCTACAGCTGCATCCGCTTGCCAGCTATGTCCCACTGCATCTTGAACAGTTACGTTTCCAATATCAGGACGCTGCCAAAGGCAAGACGTTCTCAAACCACGTTGTCTCCTGATACTCCCGCTATCTGCTGTCTCTAATCCAGCAATGATTCTCAGAAGAGTGGATTTCCCTGAGCCGTTGATTCCAAGCACACCAATTCTTTCGCCATTCTTAACGGTGAAAGAAAGGTTATTAAATAATGGCTTACTCGGCCAAGCCATAGCCAGAGATTCAATGTCAAGGAGAGTCATATAAAACGATCGATTGAAGATATCAGCAGCGAGAAAAACGAACCTTAATCAGGTAACAAAAACCAACTTAACGTTTTATCGGCATCTTCCACCCGGACTTCGACTTTACGCTGACCCGAATTATCAATAGTCTTTGCGTTGCAATAAAATGTGCCGCCTACAAGAGCAACTATGTACTCTTCGTCTCCGCAGTCAGTTGCAACATCGAACCCAACATCGATGCTAATTTGATCGCTAAGAGCCGCTTCGGTCCTTATGACCTGCAAAGCAACATGCTTTAGCTTGTGCTCATATCTGCCCTGTGCATCGAGCATTCGAACCTGGATCTCAAAATAATTACCTTGGACTTCAGTTTGACAGGCAAAAACGGACTCAGGGCTCTTTGACACATCCTTGGGACATTCGACAGCACCAATCCTGACAGGCGCCAAATCATTGCTGACCATCTCTTGTAGTTCGCGTTCCATCGTCGTTTGATCGGAGCCTCCACTGCAGGCGCTGGCCAGAAGCAAGGCAACCACCACCATCGTAAGCGGAGTTTTCGAATAACAAAGTTTCAGGATGCGGGTCATTTCAGTCCTGACAATAGCAAGGGACAGGCCATCGAGGCCATGGGCAAATCCATAAACTATTTTATTTATTTAATTTCTCAAATAAATGGGCGTTCTTGATACCTTCCGAAAACCTCAGCTAAGGAGTGCATGATCTCGCCTACGGTCGCCATCGACTTCGCACTATCAATTAAGAATGGCATCAGATTTGTATCAGTTTCAGCTGCACGAGCTAAGGACATCAACGATCTATCTACGGCCATTTGGTCACGATCCGCTTTTACTTGATGAAGACTTTTGATTTGTTTGACTTCGTCCTCACGACTAATCTTCAGCAAATCAATTTGGTCTTCGTCATTGCCTTCCGTAAATTCATTAACACCGACTACGACTCTGCGCCCTGAGTTTATTTTCTTTTCAAATTCATACGCGGCGTCGGCAATATTTCCTTGATACCAACCTTCGTCTATCAGCCTAAAAGCTCCCTCGAGCATTGATCCGTCGCCATTAGAGTCAATGTGGGCGAACATCTGTTCAGCTTCCGCTTCAAGTTTGTCTGTCAAAGCCTCCACAAACCAGCTACCACCCAGTGGGTCGACGACATTGGTCGCCCCGGTCTCGTAGGCAATCACCTGTTGAGTGCGAAGTGCTATTCGAGCAGCTTTCTCGGTTGGAAGGGCCAGCGCCTCATCCATCGAATTTGTGTGCAAGCTCTGCGTACCCCCGAGAACCCCAGCTAACCCTTCAATAGCTGTTCTGGCAATGTTAACTTCCGGCTGCTGCGCTGTTAATGACACACCTGCAGTTTGTGTGTGGAACCGCATCATCATCGATTTTGGGTCTGTAGCTCCATAACGTTCCTTTAACCACTTGGCCCAGATACGACGAGCAGCCCGATACTTGGCTATCTCTTCAAAGAAATCAATGTGTGCATTAAAGAAGAAGCTCAGTCGCGGAGCAAATTCATCGACATCCAATCCTCTTTCTACCGCAGCTTCAATGTAAGCAAAACCATTTGCCAAGGTAAACGCTAGTTCTTGAGCTGCTGTTGATCCAGCTTCACGAATGTGATAGCCGCTAATGGAAACTGAGTTCCAATTAGGCATTTCGTTTGAAGCAAACTCAATTGTGTCTGCTACCAATCGCATTGAAGGCCGGGGAGGGAAGACCCATTCTTTCTGGGCTTGATACTCTTTTAGAATATCATTCTGGAGCGTTCCACCAAGTTTTTCCCGTCCCACTCCATGATTCTCTGCATTCGCAACAAACATCGCCCAAATCGCAGCCGCAGGAGCGTTAATAGTCATTGATGTAGTAGTAGCCGAGAGGTCAATTCCGTTATATAGAACATCCATATCGGCCAAAGTGTCAACAGCTACTCCACATCGACCTACTTCGCCAATTGACAACACGTCATCGCTATCAAGTCCCATCAGCGTTGGCATGTCAAATGCGGTCGAAAGCCCGCCGCCTCCTGCCGCTAAAATTTCTTTGAAACGTTGATTCGTGCTTTCTGGTGTACCAAATCCAGCAAACATTCGCATCGTCCATAACCGACCGCGATACCCGCTCGGGTGTACACCACGGGTGTACGGATACTGGCCGGGCCAACCTACAGTTTCGCTAACATCATCATTAGAAGGGGTATATAGCGGGTCAAGAGGAACCCCGCTCATGGTCTCATAGTCCACGTCGCGAACTCGACCAGAATCGAATTCTTCTTGCCACTGCTCTCGTGTCATTTCAAGCTCTCCTCTTGCAACGATTCACTAACTCTAGTCTTTCCTAATGTTTACCATCTCATTTGGCTTATCGGACCCTGCCCAAATCCAAGTTCCCACTCGGCACTACGAGCTATTGCATGAGTTGTAAACTCATGAGCCAAAAGAATCGCATCCAGAACAGATGAGCCTTTCGCCAACTCAGCAGTAACTACAGCTGAAAGCGTATCGCCCGAGCCGCGAACATTAGTAGTTTTGATTTTCGGTCGTTCTAAAATCGTAGTCTTTCCAGCACAAACCGCAACGTCTACAGCAGCCGCTCCGCTTCTCCTTCCTCCAGTGATCACGACAGCCTCGGGACCCGCGTCTATCAGCTCGTGGGCCGCATCCTCTAGAGCACTTAAATCATCTCTAAGCACACGCCCTAGCAATCTGCCAGCCTCCAGATGGTTAGGCGTTATTACTTTCGCCTTGGGCACTAATAACTCGCTGATGAGCATCTCAGTTTTCGCTTCATAGAGTCCATCTCCATGCATGTTGACAAGGACAGGATCGACCACTAATAAGGGTAATTTCCCTTCTTCAGCGAGAGTTGCGATAGCCCTTACATTCAATTCTGTATACAAGAATCCGGTTTTCGTCGCCCGAACCGGAAAGTCCGCTAACACCGTTTCTATTTGAGCGAGAACCATTTCCGGCGGCATCCCTAACGCTAACTTGAACTCATGAGTATTTTGTGCCGAAACAACCGTAAGTGCACAAACCCCGTGGACCCCACATGCAGCAAAGGTGCGAAGGTCAGCCTGCAAACCAGCTCCACCTGCAGAATCAGATCCGGAAATAGTTAGCACAACAGCGGGGGGTTCGGTCAAAGTTTCCTCATATTATTCTGCGGGTTAGCATGCTAAGTCCCAACACCACGGCAAGGGAACTAAATTAGCTGTATGCGTATTAGCGTCGGTATCATAGCGAATCCAGTATCAGGACGAGATGTTAGACGAGTCGCAGCTCGAGGCGGTGTTTCTACTGCGGAAGACAAACGTAACCGAATTTCCAGAGCGGTCATCGGCGCTGTCACTGCTGGAGCTAACCACATTATCGCTATGCAGGAACCCTTTCAGATAGCTACAGGTGCTTTAGCGGATCTAAATGTAGATGCAGAACTGGAAATTCTTGATGTTGGAGCAAACGTAAGCCCATTGGATACGGCAAAGGCTGCTCAAGCGATGCGCAATCGCGGGGTAAGCGTACTCATTACACTTGGAGGAGATGGCACGAACAGAACCATCGCTAAAGTCTGGCCTGACGTAACACTGGTTCCGATGTCTACAGGAACAAACAACGTTTTCCCCAGTCTCGTAGAGCCTACCGTAGCTGGCGCCGCCGCAGGTTTAGTAGCTTCTGGGATTGCTGATCTCGAAACCGTTGCTCCGAAATCTAAAATGATTCATATCCAACTAGCTAACAGCAGATCTGACATCGCCCTTATAGATGCCGCGACTTTGGTAGATGATTTTGCAGGAAACAAGATGCCAGTCAAACCGTTAAGCCTAAGGCAGCTTGTCGTCTCACAAGCTAGGCCTGACACAATCGGAGTTTCTTCGATAGTTGGTTTGCTTCAACGATGTGAAACCAAGGATGACTTTGCTCTCATGGCGACTTGTGGCCCTGGTGGAAAATTAATTAAGGCTCCGGTAGCGCCCGGTTTATATCAGCGTGTTCCAGTTCTAGGTGTTCAAAGAGTGGGCTTATCTGAGCCCATCTCCTTGCTCCAAAATACGGTTCTGGCTTTTGATGGTGATCGGGAGCACTTGATTGGTCCTACAGACCACGTGACTGCAAGAGTCGAACGGGATGGTCCTCGAGTCGTGAATGTTTCCGCAGCTTTGGCCCAAGGCGCTGAACGAGGCGCGTTTAGCTAATTGTGGAGAGCATTCAGCAAAATAAATTTTGATCCTGCAGCTCTGCCAACATCAGCTAGATCCTAATACCTCTGCCTCAAACAAAGGATTAGCATCTAACGATCTCATTTCTGATGGTAATTCGTCGCGCGCTTGTTGGTGAAATTCACGATCTGAGTCAAGGGAATACGGGTAAACTTTCATTCCGCTGCGAATCAACGGAACATGCAGCGACCTAGCATCTGCCGGACCAGGATGGTTGTCCTCTACTAGTACTTCCTTAAACGCTACTCCTTTTTGCAAAACTCTATAAGGACGAACTACTCCACCTCTGGTTGCTTTACCTTCAGAGGATTTAGCGACTGGCACTACCGGTTCATAGGTTCCAGAGAGTCGGGCTACGGCTACCAGTTTATAAACCATCCCTGCCGTTGCATGTCCAGAGCCCACTACAAGTTGAGTGCCAACTCCGTACCCGTCTACTGGCTTATTTAGAAGATCTGCGATTCGGTATTCGTCTAGATCGCCAGAAACTACGATTCGAGTAGCTTCAGCACCGCCTTCGTCGAGTCTTTCTCGCGCTCGCAGTGCCTCATGGGCAAGGTCGCCTGAATCAATACGAATAGCACCTGGAACTCCTCCAAGACGTTTTGAGGCGGCCAAGGCTCGATCGATTCCAGTGTCAATTTCATAGGTATCGACCAGCAGAGTCGTGTCAAGACCATGCGCTCTTATCTGAGCTTCAAAAGCTTCTTCTTCGTCAAGATGCGCCAGAATGAATGCATGCGCCGAAGTTCCAGCGGTTGGGATGCCGTACCTGATGCCAGCTTCCATATTCGAGGTGGTATCGAACCCAACAAGCCATGCGGCTCTAGCTGCTGCAACAGCAGCTTGCTCGTGAGTCCTTCGCCCCCCCATCTCAATTAGATGCCGCCCATCTGCCACATCATGCATACGAGCAGCAGCTGAAGCGACAGCACAATCATGGTTGA
This sequence comes from Acidimicrobiaceae bacterium, assembly GCA_003452475.1. GTDB lineage: Bacteria > Actinomycetota > Acidimicrobiia > Acidimicrobiales > Poriferisodalaceae > UBA9040. The sequence goes on from DMOB01000039.1 coordinate 9,808, forward strand.
GTACCGAAAGAACGAGTGTCTCCAAAAGCAGACCAGCCCCGAATTGGCAGTCAACTCTTAGCACTGGGCTTCCAGGCACATATAGGTCGCCCTCTCTATAGCTCCAAACATCACCTTCGAACCGAAAGTTCTCAACGTGCGACAAGAGTTCATCACTAAACCTACCTAATCCGGCTAAGTACTCAAGTTGCTCGCCGGAGAAAGTAAAATCAGCTAGTGAATCAGCGAGGCGATTTGGTCCGGAAACAACTCCATAGCCACGACCTGGCGGCAGTCTTCTCGCGAAAACTTCAAAAGTGGCTCGTCGTTGCGCGACCCCAGAGCTAAGAGCGGCATCTAACATTGTCAATTCGTAAAGATCCGTTAAGAGGGCTGTACCCATATCCCAATAATGGATCACCTTTACTCTTAAAGGCCAATCAATTTCAATCTTCCTACATTGAATTTGTGTTCGAGTGTTATCTGAACATGCTTTTCAAACCGAATCCTCTACTTTTTTATTTTGGAGTTACGGTCTCTTAGTTTTCAACTTTCCGAGTTTGCTAATCAAAAATAAGTTTATTTAGTTCAAAACCCCCACAATTGCTTTATGGCAATAAAGGTTTCATCGAGAACAGATATTTCTCCCTTCCATGTGATGGAAGTCATGCGAGCAGCCGCAGATCGCGAAGCACGGGGAGAGACAGTTCTACATCTTGAAGTAGGGCAGCCTTCATCTCCTGCTCCCATGCAAGCGCGGCTAGCAGCAGTCCGAGCGATAGAGAGCGACGTACTCGGCTACACATCGGCTGTTGGAATTAGAGAACTAAGGGAGCGCATAAGCGCGCATTATTTGGCTTGGTACAAAACCGACATAAACCCCGACCGTGTAATTTTGACTATGGGAGCCAGCGGAGCATTTACCCTAGCGTTTCTCGCCTGCTTCGAGGTGGGAGATCGAGTGGTAGTTCCCTCTCCTGGTTATCCATGCTATCGAAATACACTCAAAGCTCTAGGGATAGAGGTTGTAGACCTTCAGGTGGGGCCAGAGACAAGGTTTCAACCATCTTCATCTATGCTGGACGACTTGGATTCCATCGACGGCCTGGTAATAGCTAGCCCATCTAATCCGACTGGAACAATGCTTCTACCCGAGGAGCTTCAATCGCTAATTAGTTGGTGTCAGAGCCATGAGGTAAGGCTGATTTCCGATGAAATCTATCATGGCATTACTTTCGGTTTATCCGCAAGTAGCGCTATTAGCCAGTGGGATCAAGCTGTTGTTGTCAATAGCTTTTCAAAATACTTTTCAATGACTGGATGGCGTCTCGGTTGGCTCATACTTCCCGAGAATCTTATTTCTCCAGTTGAAAGACTCGCACAAAATGCCTATATCGCTGCACCTAGCATTTCCCAATATGCGGCGCTTGGAGCGTTCGAGAGTCTGGATGAGCTCGAAAATAATATTGCTAGCTACGCTAGAAATCGGAAGATGCTTCTTGAAGGCCTGCCTCTCCTAGGGATATCTAAGCTCGCTCCAGCTGATGGAGCTTTTTACATATACGCAGATGTCTCTGCCTTCACCAGTGATAGCCAGGAGCTTGCTGCTTCATGGCTCGAGGAGTTCAGCATCGCTACCACCCCCGGAATCGACTTTGACTTACAAAATGGACATAAATATATCCGTTTTTCTTTCGCCGGTTCCAGCGAAGATATCGAGGAAACCTTAAAGAGGCTGAACACTTGGGCGCAACAAAACCAACCTTAGACAAGGGGGCTATTTACTCTCTAGTTGCTACTTGGTTCGGAATGACGTTCATTTTCGGTTCATACATATCATTTACAATTTCCCTTGATTCGAAGCCATGTAACGTTCGCAGATCAGTTCTGCATGTATCGCACGGACCATAGAAATTTTCACTACAGGTGGTCATGCAACGAGGGCACTCAAATTCAAGAAGTTCGGTCATTTTCACAAACTCAATTCCTACTGCTGGATAGCTTCAAACAAGGTCAAGAAATCAGCGCTTCCTAACCAGCACTCTTCAAAAAGTCTCCCAACAAATGTCTTTCGTATTCCATTTATCGTGACCATTTTTAATTGGCGCAATGTCAATTAAGCAAAGGACTGCTTAATATTTATTTAAATCACAGAAATGCTTCTCACAAAAATACATCCGCTTAGCACTACCCAGAGGTCAGCACTTTAAAGCCGACGATCACCTTTCCGATTTTCTAGCCAGCTTTTTCCCGATTCAACATCAATGTCGTGTGGTAACCCAAGCACCCGTTCAGCGATAATGTTTCGCTGGACTTCAGACGTTCCACCACCGATAGTCAAAGCGGGAGAAAAGAGAAAACCACCATGCCAATTATTCCAACCCTCTACAGCACTTTGCCCTACAGGGAATTCTGGTGACTGGCCCAAGCGTACTCTGAGGAGTGTATGCCTTTGGGTTCAATGTTGCCCTCTGTGTAGTCAACAAACCAATCCGGATCCTGTCCTCTTTTTACGAGTATGATCTTGCCTCCACGTTCTCTGATCTGTTTCACTTCGTTAGGGAATCTTGTGTCTGCTATCACGGTGTCTTGTCCTTTATATCTGCCAATGCAACTGTCCACCCAAATGCCATCGTACATTTGACCACGCATCACTTCAGTTCCAAAGTATTGTAAAACCCATCTCGGGGTAGTTGGCTTGCCAAATTTCTCACTCCAGTAATGATCCGGCTGTTCTCTCCATTGTCTGCTTGATTCTGTGTCTCCTTCGAGGAGAGCTCTGTCCCAGTTGAACATAGATGCCACGGCATCTTTGAGACTTTTTGCGAAACTATCTTTTTTATATCCGTGTTTTTCTACAAGCCTGTCTGCCACTGTTCCTTTACCAGAACTTATTAAANNAATTCTGGTGACTGGCCAAGCGGACCCGAGTTTGTTAGAACCCCATGGGTTCCTGATAAATCCTTTGCCAGACCCATAATGTTCTTTCCATGATCATCAGCTAGAGCCTTACGGACCGAAGCTTCCGGACCCGGTTGTCGTCCTTTTAGGCGAGCACTCAGCGTTCGAAGTCTAATCAGCCGAAGTATTTCGCCTTCTATATACAATCTTGACGTCTTGTCTCTAAGAATTTTGTCTTCGATTCCACCTGCATTTTTGATTACTTCAATGAGATCATTAGCACTCGGCCCGCTGCCCCATAATGCACCTTCGCCCGAAAGGGAAACTCTCTCATT
>DMOB01000039.1:13350-14056 GCA_003452475.1 Acidimicrobiaceae bacterium
CCCAAGGTCACTTTTGCCAGCCGCCAACCGTCGTTCTCTTCTCCGATCCGGTTTTCAAGCGGCAGCTCCATTTCTGTAAAAAATGTTTGGTTAAACGAGTAGGCAGTAGTCATGTCAACGATTGGTTGTAATTCGAGACCCGGAGCATCCATCGGACAGATGAAATAAGAAACTCCACGATGCTTCGCTACGTCTACGTCAGTTCGAGCAATCAAAATGCCAAACTTACTTCTATGAGCACCCGATGACCAGATTTTGGAACCATTCACAATGTATCTATCCCCATCGCGGATGGCTCTGGCTCCCAGATTAGCTAGGTNNTTTTTCAATCTCTTTTATTGCTTTCTTCACAGATCTCAATATTGATGCTCTCAAGGTTTTCTTACGTTCTTTCAACGCTTTTATGCTCATTGTTTCTAAATCCTCTACTAACTTTTCCAGATCGTCTAGTGATAGGTCAGAATAATTTTTGTGATGAGAGTCTTTCATGCTTGGTATTTAAATGATGTTTGGTGATGATTAACCAATAACAAAACTGTGTGGCGTTCCGCCTTCTTGGAAGTTTCCTATGTCTGCTTCCAATCTTTCGATCTCTGCTTGGCCTTCGGTCTTCAATGCATCACCGTTTAGTGTTGTGCCACCTTGTGGTCCTGCAATAGTATTGAATTTACCTCTTGCTTCGCCCAACATTATTTTAGACACAGCA
>DMOB01000039.1:14407-14936 GCA_003452475.1 Acidimicrobiaceae bacterium
CCATGGTTTTGAATATATGTCTTTGAACAAAGTTATGTCTGGTCTAAAGTTATCAGTGTGCATAAGCACGGTCTCATTATCTGCCCTGGGCTTTTGAGTGATAGTCAATTTTTTAGTTGCCACATCAAAATGGAACTGTATGAAACTTCCAAACATTTTGCCTATCATTTCTTGGTATGATGCAAAAGCATAGTAAGTTGCCAGTCCACCGGTAGCACCTGCTCTCAACAAATACGTGTTTGTGTATGCCAAGTTGAATGGTTCAAACAATGTTCCGCCTTCCCCGCCTTCAGTTCGCGATCCAACAGTTCTTCTATTCAAGTTTCTCACGTTGATTATCTCATCTGGCAGGATGTAACTGTTTTGGTTTTTCTTTAATTCTAAGAACGCATACGATTCTTCCACGGCATTTGATGATCGCTGTCTAAATTTGTTTACTGCTCTTTCCAGGGCCGTTTGATAGTGTTTTGGGTCCAATTCAACATCAATCATCCCGTCACCGAGGCTGTTCTTAACGTAATCGAAAATT
>DMOB01000039.1:15305-15432 GCA_003452475.1 Acidimicrobiaceae bacterium
TACTCATATTTATAGTCATTGCCTAGGCAATAAATATGTATGATATGCCAAGATTATCCATTTTTAAGCCTGAAAAGGGCAACGACTACAAGTTCTTTGATCGCAACATCAACGAGATGTTTCAGGT
>DMOB01000225.1:0-2545 GCA_003452475.1 Acidimicrobiaceae bacterium
ACTTGGAGAAACAGCTCTTATAGAACTTCACGGGAATGTGCCCGTAACGGTCATTCGGCCATCCATTATCGAATCGGCGTGGTCTGACCCAGCTCCGGGATGGATCCGTGGATTTCGAATGGCCGAGCCATTAATCGTGTCTTTCGCTAAGGGCGAGCTAAACACCTTTCCAGGCTTTCCCGAGGGAATACTTGATGTAATCCCTGTCGACATGGTTGCATCGGCAATAATTGCTGCGGCCGCCAATGGACCACAACCTGAGCCAGAGGTATTCCAAATAGCGTCAGGCTCATCTAACCCGCTTCTTTTCAAAGTTTTACTGGATACCGCTATGGAGTGGTTCGGCGAGAACCCAGTTTACAACGCAGATGGCCACCCCACAGCAGGAACAGAATGGAAATATGCAGGCTCTCAGGGCTTAGAAGAGCAACTCAAAAGGGTAGTTAAAGCTTTCGACGTAGCTGGAAAAGTTATCAATCGGTTGCCAATCCGAGGAGAGAAAAGTCTTACTAGCAAGTTCGCAGAACGCCGACGGAACCTTGCTCAAATCCAGGGGTATGTCGAAATTTATGGTGCATACGGGAAGTGCGAAGCTCTCTACGGTATCGACAAGACTTTAGAGCTTTGGGATAGCCTTTCGGATCAGGATAGGGCAGAATTTGGTTTCGATCCTCGAGTCATTGATTGGCACCACTACATAACCGAAGTGCATCTACCGACGGTCATGATTCAGGCACGCGTAAAGACAACACCAGAAAAAAAAGTGGGGCCTAGCCGTAAAGATCGCCTGACAGAAGCGGTATTAAACGAGAAGCGAGAATTCGCTGCCTTTGACCTTGAGAACACCCTGATAGCGAGCAATGTCGTCGCAAGCTATGCGTGGATGGCGACCCGCCATTTAGACCAGCAACAAAGGCTTCGCTTCACTCTTAAAACTTTGGCTCAAAGCCCAGGCTTATGGCGCAGAGACAAACGCGACCGAACAGATTTTTTACGGTTTTTCTACCAAAGGTATAAGGGAGCCCCAGTTGCGCAGCTAGAGGAAGCTGCTGCCGAAATGCTCAGCAACCTGATCCTTACCAAATCTTTTCCGGCGGGGTTGAGACGAGTCAGAGCTCACCGGGCTGCTGGTCACAAAACTATATTGATTACTGGCGCTCTCGATATAGCTGTTGAGCCGCTTCGTCCTATGTTTGACCACATAGTAGCCGCTGAGATTGCTCAGAAAGATGGCCTGCTAACCGGCGAGATGGCTAAAGTTCCTCCAACCGGAGAGGTACGGGCCCAATTGATGCTCGAATGGGCTGCGAGGGAAGGTTTGGACCCGAGCCAAGGTGTCGCCTACGCCGACTCAGCATCTGACCTTCCTATGCTTGAAGCAGTCGGATATCCTGTAGCAGTAAACCCTGAGACGCGCCTTGTGGCTATCGCCGAAAAACGTGGATGGCTGACCGAAAACTGGCCAAAAACACCTGGTGCACCTAACTCTATTCTCCCTATGGGCCCCAAAGCCCCACGCGTTACTAACCAAAGAGGAAACAACTAATGACCTCACGTCGCGGCCTGGTTCTCGAAGTCGATAGAACAACTCCTCCAATAGTTTTTCACCACGGTGAAGGCTTTCGATTCGAGAAATTGCCTCCTGGAAGCAGGGTGATATACCCCAACGAACCCATTGCCCCGATATCAAATGTAGATGAAGCAATTAGAGAAGCGCTCATCAATCCGCTCGGAGATTCAGAGCCCTTGACCGCTCTGCTTACAGCAGGCATGAAGCTGACAATAGCTTTCGATGATATTTCTTTGCCTCTGCCTCCTATGCGCTCCCCTGACATACGAGGGCGGATTATCGAACAGGTTCTCGACTTAGCAGCAGCAGCAGGAGTTGATGACATTCACCTCATAGCTGCTCTCGCTCTTCATCGGAGAATGACTGAATCTGAGCTCCGTCATGCTGTTGGAGATCGTGTTTATGATGCTTTTGCTCCGCAGGGCCAGCTGTACAACTTCGATGCAGAAGACCCAGAGGGGCTGACTCACCTCGGAGAGACTGAGCATGGCGAGGAAGTAGTCATTTCCTCTCGTGCTGTCGAGTCTGACCTGATTATTTATGTCAACATTAACCTCGTGTCCATGGACGGTGGGCACAAGAGCGTTGCTACTGGACTATCAGGCTACGCCGCTTTGCGACATCACCACAATGTCCAGACAATGCGTCAATCCAAGTCTTTTATGGACCAAGACCAAAGCGAGCTGCATACAAAGAACTGGCGCCAAGGACGTTTAATCGCAGCAGCTGGCGTAAAAATTTTCCAAATCGAAACAACTTTAAACAACGATACGTTCCCTGCTCCTTTCGAATTTCTTCAGAAACGTGAATGGGAGATGACCGCTAAAGACCGAGCGATGCTTCTCGGAAGCAAAAAAGCATTAGATCGTATGCCAAGGAAAGCCGCCCGTTCAATCTTCCAAAGCATCAGATCACCGTATGGTTTGACTTCAATACAGGCGGGCGAAGTTGAAGCAGTTCATGAAGTCACGACAC
>DMOB01000086.1:0-4203 GCA_003452475.1 Acidimicrobiaceae bacterium
CCTAAAAGGATTAGCGTCTACCGCATCTCGAAAAAGGTCTAGATTATCACTTATAGAATCCATTAATCTCAAATGTTACTCGGAATAGATCATGTTAGATCGAACGAAAAAAGATAGTCAACCATGAACCAGCATCAGTATCTTTCTGTCAAGAGCCCTATTCCGATTGCTCATCGTGGTGGAGCCGGAACCTGGCCAGAAAACACCATGCCCGCATTTCAAGGCGCTGTAAGCCTTGGGTACCAGTATGTCGAGACTGATGTTCACGCCACGAGTGACGGTGTGCTAATTGCGTTTCACGACGATCGGCTTGATCGCGTTACTAATTCCATTGGACTTATCAGCGAGTCAACTTGGGCTGATATTTCCAGTGCTCGAGTAGACGGGAAAGAGCCAATTGTTCGACTGAGTGATCTGATGAGTACCTTTCCAGAGTTAAACATCAATATTGACCCAAAATCAACGGCCGCTGTCGAGCCACTCATCAAGGAGTTACGTATACAAAAAGCGCTTGACCGGGTATGTATCGGCTCTTTTTCTGATCGTCGACTTGAAACATTTCGAGAAGCATTTGGTGATGCCGTTTGTCTGAGTATGGGGCCCTTTCAGATTCTTCGCATGAAACTTAAATCCTTGGGGTTACCTTTGAGTAAATTCAGCGCACAATGTGCACAGATCCCTATTAAACAAGGGCCGATCTCTTTAGCTACACCTAAGTTCATTGATACTTGCCACGAACTCGACATAGCTGTTCATGTCTGGACCATAGATGATGAGGCCGAGATGATCCAGCTTCTCGACCTTAATGTAGATGGGATCATGACTGACTTGCCACAGGTACTTCTAAATGTGTTAACCAACCGGGGCGACTGGCCAAAGGAAAAAAATTAAAAATGATTGCCTCCTCTCCAGAATTAGCGAATGCACTTCGAAAGATCGTTGGACATCAGCACGTCCTTACTGAGAACGATCTCACTCTCGGCTATTCGGTCGATTGGACGGGAAGGTTTGTCGGGTCAACACCAATTGTTGTACGACCTGGCAACACTGATGAAACTGCTTCTGTGGTCAAGTTGCTTAACGAAAACTCTATTCCGCTTGTCCCACAGGGTGGCAACACAGGACTTGTCGGCGGAAGCATTCCGATGAGCGGAGAAGTTTTGCTATCTCTGAAACGATTAAATACCGTCGAGCCTGTCGATGGTCTAGCTCTCCAAGTAACTGTGGGGGCAGGGGCAACTTTAGCTGATACTCAGAAACATGTTAGGAACCATAACTTTGAAATTGGCGTTGACCTAGCAGCTAGAGATAGTTGCACTATCGGAGGCATGATCGCAACGAACGCTGGTGGCATAAACGTGCTCCGTTACGGTGCCATGCGTGAACAACTGATTGGTGTTGAAGCGGTGATGTCAGATGGAACCGTGATCAAGCATCTTGAGGGATTAGAAAAAGACAACACCGGATATCATCTCCCAAGCCTTCTGGCTGGTAGCGAAGGAACATTAGCCGTTATCACCAGAGCTAGGTTACGACTCAGACCACAGTTGCCTGAAATAGTTACGGCCTTGATCGCTTTCGAGAGCGTTCACGACGCTGTTGAGGTATCCACGCGTCTAAGGCAGCAGCTGACATCACTGCACGCCCTCGAAGCGATATTTACTAATGCTATGACTCTCGTCTCAGCACACATTGGGGCTCAAGTACCGGTTGGGCCGAATGGTAAAGCTTGGCTACTCGTCGAAGTGGCTGCTGGAACTGACCCATTTGAAGAATTTCAACAGGCTTTACAAACTTGCGACGACAAAATCATGGACGTTGCAGTTGCCACAGACGATCGATCTCGAGATAAGTTATGGCGATTTCGTGAGCAAATCACGGAGGCAATTTCCATCATGGGAACACCACACAAGCTCGATGTCACTATTGGGCTCGCTCGACTAGAGAAATTCATTGATGAAATTCCCGAGGTTGTAAAACATGCAGACCCCAATTCGTTAATTTACTTATTTGGACATCTAGGTGATGGAAATGTTCACGTAAACGTTGTCGGGACAGATGGAGGCGAGCCTTCCAATATCGTTGAATCCGAGGTACTTAGTTTTGTTGCATCACTTGGCGGAAGCATCTCAGCGGAACATGGCATCGGCACGGCCAAAAAAAGTTACCTACATTTAAATAGAACAAGTGACGAACTAAGATTCTTCCGAAATATAAAAAAGGCGCTAGATCCAAACAACATCATGCACCCAAACTGCCTGTTAAGCGACTAAACCTAAGTTCCTATGCCTAACTACACGAATGCCCCTTATGCAACCAGGCACTCGACACAAGGAATGGTTTGTTCAATCGACCACTTAGCTAGTGGTGCCGGGATCGAGGTAATGCGGCAGGGCGGAAATGCAGCTGATGCTGCAGTGGCTGCCTCTGCTGTATTAGCTGTAACTTGTCAGCACATGTGTGGAATGGGTGGCGACTTGTGGGCCCTCATACACTTCGAAGATGGTCAGCCTCCGTTGGCGCTTAATGCCAGCGGAAGGGCTGGTAGCGGAGCAAACCCTGACACACTTCGTCGAGACGGCCTACTAGAAATGCCGTTTCATAACGATCCACGTTCAATTCCGGTTCCTGGGTGCGTCGATGGCTGGGTTGCTATCAACACCAAACTCGGTAATTTAAATTTAGCAAAGGTACTCGCGCCTGCTATATCTCTTGCATTCAATGGCTTCCCCATTTCCTCTCAATGCGCAACTGCTTGTCGCCTCCTTAAGAATGTTGCGAATACTGATGATTACATGCGCCACGGACTACCTAGTACAGGCGATCTTATAACTCGATCCGGAGTTGCAAGGACTTTGGAAGCTATCGCTGAGAACGGCAGACGGGCCTTCTACGAAGGCCAGGTGGGGAAGTCCCTAATTGAATTTGGGATGGGCGAATACTCAGAAGATGATCTTGTAAGAAATCAAAGTGACTGGGTTAATCCAATTTCAATTGAAGCTTGGGGGCATAGAGTTTGGACAGTTCCCCCGAACTCTCAAGGTTACTTAACCCTTGCAGCTGCCTGGATTTCAAGCCAGCTCGATCTTCCTGAAGACCCAGATAATCCCCTCTACACTCATTTGCTCTCTGAGGCGGTGCGACAAAGTGGCTACGACCGACCTGATGAACTACATGAGTTCGCGGATCCTGAGAAGCTCCTCTCTCTCGAGCGGCTCAACCCGCGAGTAGCGGCTATTTCAAAGCGCTCTGTTTCTGATACTGCATCTGGTATTAACAACGGTGACACGATCTACCTAAACGCAGTCGATAGCAATCGAATGGCAGTCTCACTAATTCAATCCAATGCCTCTGGTTGGGGCGCTTTGCAATTTTTGCCAGAAAGTAAAATTTCTCTTCACAACCGCGGTCTTGGTTTTTCTACCCAGAAGGGCCACAAAGCAGAATACGGTCCCGGTCGGCGACCTCCACACACCCTTGCTCCAGCTCTTGTGCAACGACTTGATGGCAGCATCAGAGCAGTATTAGGGACTATGGGTGGAGATAGCCAACCTCAGATAGTCCTTCAGCTTTTAGCACGACTTCTTCATTCGAAGCAGGAACCTGGAGATGCGATAGCTGCAGCTCGGTGGCGCTTTGCTGGTAACAACCGAAGCGGATTCCACACTTGGGCTAATGCCAGTGACCTAGTCCTACAGCTAGAGGGACATAACACAGTTGATGCTTCAGCGCTTCAACGACTTGGGCATGATATCGAGTACTTGGGTGAATACGACAGCGCATTCGGTCATGCACACCTGATTGAAGTACAGGAGAATATACTCGCAGGAGCTGCAGACCCTCGCGCGCTTGCCGGCGGCGTGGCTGGTTACTGATTCTCGAAAAACGGACAGTGGCGACAACTTGAGTTGCAACAATAACCGCGACTCAAGTGATATCCGGATGTGAACACGAACAGTCCAGTAAGCGGGTCGACATAGCCATCTTCGCCAGCCTCTGTCGCTTGCCTATGTGCTTCAGCTACTATATTCGGCAGGGAAACTGGCTCTTTCAAAATTTCAATACTTCCGTTATCGGTTTTTCCACTGGACCTGGCGGTGGGCTAAAAACGAATCCATGGCCTCGCGACTGTCCTCAGTGCCTGCTGCCAAAATTTGAGTCCTGTTCTCGATATCAATACCAGCTCTCAGGCTTGAAATCTCC
>DMOB01000238.1:0-10060 GCA_003452475.1 Acidimicrobiaceae bacterium
TAACTTTAATAACATTCCATCCTGACCCTCGAAAGCGAGCCTCCAACTCTTGGATTATTTTCCCGTTTCCTCTTACCGGCCCGTCGAGACGTTGTAAATTACAGTTGATAACAAAGATTAGATTGTCTAGTTTTTCTCGGGAGGCCACGTTTAGCGCTCCTAAAGTCTCAGGTTCGTCGGTTTCACCGTCACCTACGAATGCCCATATTTTTGAACCCGAAGTATCATCAATTCGTCGGTGGTGCAGATAGCGGTTGAAACGCGCGTGATAGATAGCGTTCATCGGACCGAGCCCCATGGACACAGTTGGGTATTCCCAAAACTTAGGCATTAACCGTGGATGCGGATATGAAGAGAGCCCTTCGCGCCCGATTTCGCGTCTGAAGTGGTTAAGATCTTCATCGCTGAGCCTGCCCTCGAGATACGACCGAGCATAAATACCTGGGGCCGCATGTCCTTGAATATAGATATGGTCACCAGGTAAACCAGCCTCTTTACCCTTCCAGAAATGATTGAAGCCAACATCGTAGAGAGCAGCGGAACTAGCAAAAGTACTTAGATGGCCACCGATTCCATCTGCCCATTTGTTGGCATGTGTGACCATGGCTACGGCATTCCAACGGATATAGGCGCGCAGTCGCCGTTCGATATGCTCATTACCTGGAAACCAAGGTTCGTTGCTCGACGCAATTGTGTTGATGTAGGGCGAAGAAACACTTACAGGGAAGTCGACTTCTAATTCACGAGCTTTCGCCATAAGACGGCGAATAATATAACGAGCTCTGTGTTTCCCATTTTGCTCTACTATTGAGCTAAATGATTGCAGCCATTCCTCCGTTTCTTCAATATCGATATCCGGTGTTTGATCATGAAACTCATCGAACAACATGCCTCTATTCTTACATGTATTACGAAGTCTGCCGAACAAAAGTTAGGCAAACTAATTAACTGATCCAGGGGAAACGATGATTACTGATGTGTTTACTGATGGTGCTTGTATAGGAAACCCTGGACCCGGCGGTTGGGCCTTTGTTGTTGATGAAGGCCAATGGGCTTCGGGATCGGAAGGCAAAACAACCAACCAGAGAATGGAACTGATGGCCGCAAGCGCAGCTGTTCAATCTATCGACGGGCCTATCCGAGTGCACAGCGATTCAACCTACGTGGTCAACTGTTTCAACCAAAACTGGTGGAAGGGTTGGCATAAAAGAGGTTGGAAAAACTCCAAAAATGAACCAGTTGCTAACCGAGATCTCTGGGAGCCTTTCATTGAGCTAGTAGTAGCGCGAGATGACGTGGAATTTATTTGGGTGAAGGGTCACTCTGGAGACAGACTCAACGATGCTGCAGATCGACTAGCTACTTTAGCTGCGGCGGAACAAGAAGGAAGAAGCGGTGGCCACTACACAGATTCCATAGTTCGAGGGCTCTCAGATGATGATGTTCCAGAAAAAAAAACATCCGGAGCTAACCCACGGATTAGCGAAGATAGTAAAAATTTCAAGGAAACCCTAACATCGCACGGATTAGCTATCTTTGGGCATCGCCCACCTGATATCGGTGGATACGGAGAAACCTCAACTTCCTTAGGAATAAGAAGGAAACTCATAACTATTCTAAGAGCCAAAGCAGAGATGGAAACAAAGTTAGAGATAGTGACAGGATTGAGTCTTGGGGTTGAAATGCTTGGAGCTGAAGCTGCGGCAGCCAGCGGATTGCCATACGTGGTGATCCTGGCGTTCGAGGGTGTAGATGAAAAGTGGCCGGACTCAACGCGTGCACGCTTCCGGGAGTTACTTGATGGAGCGCGTCAAATTACTTTGGTGGGTAATGAGACGCCAGCAACAGCAACTGCATACGCAAAGGCAATGGGAAGGCGAGACGACCGAATAATCGCAAGATGTAAGGAGGCAATAATCGTTCGTAATGCTGGAGACAAGACGATGAAAGAACTACACGGCAAGCTAGATCGCACTTTTGATGATGGGGTATGGGTAATAGAACCGACCGAAGGCCCAAAGTTTTAAATTTAGAAATCTCCAGTGTTGGCTTCAATTTTAGGTGTGGAAAAGCAAATAACTGAACGGTCGCTCGCCCAGGACTTAGAATCGGGCGCATAGCCACTGATAGATATTATTTTAGTGATATCCAAATGCTCCGGTGTGTTCAGAGACTCATCAAAGCATTTCGTGAGAGCTATATTTTTGGTCTTCTCTGCCCCGGGGTAGTCGCCAACCGGAAGCTCAAAGATTGCGAAAACCTTTGAAGAGCGAGGTGCGCTGCAAGGAACGCCCAGAACAAACTCAACTGTGTCACTTTCGTTCGTGAAACAATCTCCAATTTTTAGTCGAAGTACGCCTACTTTGCCTTGGGCCACGATCTGACCTCTTTCATTACGTGACACCTCGTTTAGTAGTGACAGCGGACTCTCGCTACTGCATGCATTGACCGTTGTAATCGTAAGGATGCAAAAAAAAATGCTTATTATCTTACTGAAGTTAACTTTCAACAAGGTTCGCTATTCGCTCTAAAGTCGCTTCCATTTTGTCTGGGTGAGTTGTAGGGAAACGAAAAAGTTCGATTGCCCATGGAAAAATTGATGTTGACCAATCAAAAGTCTCTGTTAGGAGGGTGCCTTCAGGATGCTCCTGTAACGAGTAGCGCCACCGGTGGCCACCGAAATGCCCCCAGGCGATAAGGCTGTTTTCTTCGAATTCGAATACACGACTTTTTATCCGGTAGGGCAACCAAAGTTTCATTTCCATCGCAAAGGTAGACCCGAGAACTAACCGAGTCTGTTGTCCTTTATAAGATCTAACTGTTCCAGAAGAATCAATCGCGGGATGCTGAGAAGGATCTGCTAGCACCTGAAAAATGTTCTCAGCCGGTGCATGAATCATGCGATCTCTGCTTACGCTCCGCTGCCTCATCTTTTGAACGCTAGTGGAAAAAGTATTAATAACCTCGGTTTAAGAAGGTGCCCAGTCCTCTTTCAACTTCTCCGGTTGCTGAAACAAAAATCCAGGAAGGCTGACGGTTAATTCCGTAGCTTCTCCATAGGTCACCGCTTACGTCGGGTATGTGAGTCAAAAAGGTTAGCTGGTGTTGGTCAATGAAACTTTTCATGGCGTCGACAGTGTCGCGTCCAGGAACACTAATAACGAGTAACTCATTGTCGATTGAATGTGCCGCTGCGACCGCAGGGGCTTCTCTGTTGCACGCGAGTCACCAGGGTGCCCAAAACCATAAAATTACGTCTTTGCCGATGACCGAGTCGACGTCGAAGAGCTGGCCGGATAACGTTACCCGCTCTAGTTGCCGTAACTCATAGGGAATAGGAGCAATCGTTCTTTCTAACTCGGTCGGCGCAGAGGCTGTTGTAGATTCTGGTAAAAGTGCAGGGCTTGAAACACTCGAAACCGCCTGTTCTTCGAGGACTTGAGCTTTATTGGTGCTCTTGGCACATGCGGTAGCGATTAATGCCACTGCGAAAAAAGCTACATAACGTCGAGCCATATGAGACATCGTACGCCCTTAAGTAAAGAGTCGGCGCTACATTTAAGTATGTGAGTACGCGCTCTTTAATAATAACTGCATTGGTCACTGGGCTCATTATTTTAGTTGCGTTTTCAGTGCAAGTTTTGATGACTGTTTAACCTTCGTCTTCGTTAGCTCTCGTTGGCGGTTAGTCTTATGTTGTATGAGTGACCTGAACTTTGACCTCGTGGTAATCGGTGCAGGACCGGCTGGTTATGGGGCAGCTCTCTACGCGGGAAGCGCCGGCCTTCGAGTAGCAATAGTTGAACGCGCTGACTTAGGAGGTACTTGCTTACATAGGGGTTGTGTCCCAGCTAAAGCGCTTTTAGAAACAGCAGCAGTTTGCCGAACAGTTGAGAACGCTAAAGAGTTTGGTATCAGCGCATCAGATCCAAAAGTTGATTTATCTGTCGCTCAAGGTCGTAAACAGTTACTGGTAGATGGTTTGGCAAAAGGTGTTGAACAACTCCTGGAAAAGCGAAACGTTCAAATTTTCAGCGGCACAGGGCGAGTTGGTCATGGGAAAACTGTGTCCGTAGAAGCTGAAGATGGCTCTATTGGTGTTTTACATGGTGAAGCTATTTTACTGGCGGCGGGCTCGGCCCCCCGGAACATCATGGGATTCGAACCTGATGGTGTAAGAGTCATGACATCTAACGAAGTTTTAGATATAAAGGAAGTCCCGGCCGATGTTGTCGTTCTCGGGGGAGGCGCTATTGGCTGTGAATTTGCATCGATGTTCAGTGACTTAGGTGCCGCTGTTACCATTGTGGAACACGAAGACCGTGTTCTTCCAAACGCAGACATTGACGTGTCCAAAGTTCTACTTCGGGCGTTTAAGAAAAAAAATATCAAAGTCAAGACTGGGGTAAGAGCGACCGGTCATACTCCTAGAGCCGGCACAGTTAGTGGTTCAGTTGTGAACCTAGATGACGGTAGCGCCTTGGAAACCGAGCTGATAGTGGTATCAGTGGGACGAAGTCCTATGTCTGAGTTGCTCGGGCTAGAAGGAACATCAGTAAGTGTCGATGGTCGCGGGTTCGTGCAAGTTGATGCGCTTTGTCGAACTACTTCGGAAGGTATCTACGCTATTGGAGATCTGATCGACACTCCTCAATTGGCACATGTCGGATTTGCCGAAGCGATTATGGTGGTTACTCATCTTCTGGGCGACGTTGCTGTGCCTATCGATTATGCAAAGGTGCCGTGGGCGATTTACTGCCACCCAGAAGTAGCTTTCGCAGGTTTAACTGAAAATCAAGCAAAGGAACAGGGGTATCAAGTCACCGTATCTAAACACAGGTATAAGGCGAACTCTAGGGCCATGATCCTGAATGAAACAGAAGGCTTGGTAAAAGTTGTAGCTGAACAGCTTTCCGGTGGTGAAGCAGGAAGAATTCTCGGTGTGCATATTGTTGGTCCTTGGGCAACCGAACAAATTGGCCAGGGATACTTAGCAGTAAATTGGGAAGCGACCGTAAGGGATGTAGCTAGCCTTGTGCAGCCTCATCCGACGCTTTCCGAACTATTTGGAGAAACTGTTTTGGATCTGACTGGGAGAAGTCTACATGGCTAATGAAACCAGAAAAGTTGAAGTCCTATTGCCTCAATTAGGGGAAACGGTTGAGGAGGGAACTATCACTCGCTGGTTCAAAAAACCGGGTGAATATGTGAAAGTTGACGAGGTTCTGTACGAAGTATCCACAGAGAAAGTAGATAGCGAAGTGCCATCGCCCATAAGTGGCACGATAAGCGAAATAAAAGTAGGTGAAGGAGACACCGTCGATGTCGGAACCGTTCTTTTAATAATCGAAAAGCAGCTAAGCCAAGATGGGGTAGCAGAAATTCAACAAAACTCTGAAAACGATAGTCGTGTTCAAGCAGACAAAGAGCTTGCCTCAGTTCCAGACAATGGCGAAGACCAAAAGCAAACGGATGTAACCCTCAAGGACAGCTCAAATCCTACTGATGATTTGCTCATAGTTTCCCCGCTAGTTCGTAAGCTCATTCGCGAAAGCGACCTGGACCCGTTACGAATACTTGGTACCGGTGTAGGGGGCAGAATAACGAGAAGAGATGTTCTTGCAGTGATAGATAGTCGGAACCGAGAAGACGTTCTCATTTCATCGAATGAGTTGTCTGCTTCAGTTGAGAAGTCCAGACCTCAAGTAGATTCTGGAGATAATCTGCCGTTCTCTAATATCAGGAGAAGGACAGCGGAACATATGTTGATGTCTGTCGCTGCATCGCCCCATGCACTTACCGTAATGGAAGTTGATTATGAGAATGTGGACACAGTAAGAAACAAGCTAAAAAAAGAATGGAAAGAGATCACCGGCTCTAGCTTGACCTATCTCCCTTTCGTTATGAGAGCAGTAATAGATGCTCTAGAGGATTGGCCTTGCTTAAATGCGTCAGTCGTTGGTGACGGCCTTCGACTTCATAAAAACGTCAATATAGGTATTGCCGTAGATTTAGATCATGAGGGACTAATTGTCCCGGTAATCAAGCAAGCAGGAGGAATACGGCTAGAAGCGCTCGCAAAGTTAGTTATTGAGCTCGCTCTAAAAGCAAGGAATCGTCAGTTGTCTGCTGATGATGTTCATGGTGGCACATTCACAATCTCTAATAACGGTTCCTTCGGAACGCACACTACAGCGGCGATAATCAATCAACCTCAGGTTGGTGTGTTATCAACTGATGGGGTGACACGCAAACCAGTCGTTGTAGCCGATACGTTTGGAAATGAAAGCATAGCCATTCATTCAGTTGGACATTTGGCTCTCGCCTGGGACCATCGGGCCTTTGACGGTGGCTACGCCGCAGGGTTTTTGCGTCAGATAAAAGAATCTCTTGAAACCAGAAACTGGGATTCGGAATTTTAGATGCTCCGAATACGGTGGCTTGGACAAATGGCGTTTGCTGAAGCCTATGACTTGCAACAACAACTATTTAGAAGCACCGATTCCGATCATCTGTTGCTTCTAGAACATGATCATGTTTTTACGGCCGGGAGCAGAGCTGACTTAAACAATTTGTTAGTCGAACCTACTGCGTTAGGGGCTCCACTAGTGGATGCTAACCGAGGGGGCGACTTGACTTATCACGGCCCAGGTCAACTCGTCGGCTACCCTGTCATGAGCGTTCCAGGGAAAAGAGGCGGAGGAATAGCTGACACTGTTGCGTATGTCCGCCAAGTAGAACAAATACTTATCGACGTAGTTACTGAGCTAGGCATAGCTAATTGTGGCCGGTTGCAAGGCTACCCCGGCGTATGGATTGAGCCCGATAAGGAACCCCGAAAAATAGCAGCTGTTGGACTTCGGTTGAGCAGAGGGCGCTCCATGCATGGATTTGCTTTGAATGTCTCAACCGATTTACGGTGGTTCGAAAAAATAGTTCCATGTGGAATCGGCGAGTATCCAGTCACGTCCCTTGTAGAAGAAGGAATCGATGTTGACATGCAGACGGTTGTAGAAACGCTCGTAAATAGAACCGTTGAAGTTTGGGGTCTAAAGGGACATGACCGAGCAGATGTAGTTTGGCGACATACCTCTGACGACCTAAGTAAATTTAGCCGCGGCGAGGGAGCAGGACTTTCGATATCTCAGCAAACAAGCGAAGTGACTGCCACAAATCAGGAACTTTCGCCTGTCTTTGTCAACATAGGAACTACTAGACAGAGAAAAAATCGTCTCGAACAAGCGGGTGTAGCAGGAGGCTTGCAGATCAGCGCTAGAAAGCCTTCGTGGATGAAAGTAAATCTTGATTTGAATTCTGGGTACAAAGTTCTAAAAACCACAATGCGAGAATTGGAACTTGTCACCGTATGCGAAGAGGCTGGTTGTCCGAATATCTATGAATGTTGGGGGCAAGGCACTGCGACTTTTATGATTAATGGTGAGAGATGTACGAGAGCGTGCGGCTTTTGCATGGTTGACACGCGACTCCCGATGCCTATTGACATCGATGAGTCTCTAAGAATTGCTGAAGCTGTGCGTCGTATGGACTTAAAGCATGTAGTTATCACAGCGGTAGCGCGAGATGATCTTAACGATGGTGGTGCTTCTGGGTTTGTCGACACCATTAACGCGATTCGTAAGGAAACCTCAACCACGCGAATAGAAGTTTTGATACCAGATTTTAAAGGCCTCAAGGAACCTTTGGAAGAAGTGCTAGAGGCTAACCCTGATATTTTAAACCATAACCTCGAGACAGTCGCTCGGTTGCAGCGCGCCGTTCGCCCGAGTGCTGGTTATGGACGTAGTTTAGCTATGTTAGCGAGGGCAAAAAGAGCCGGCTTTACGACCAAATCTGGGCTTATTGTTGGGATGGGAGAGACTGACGCTGAGATCGATTCAGCTTTGGCTGATTTAGCTGCCATCGGAGTGGACATCGTGACGATTGGGCAGTATCTGCGACCGACGACGCACCACATCCCCATACAACGCTGGGTAGAGCCTTCCATTTTTACTTCGTGGATAAAAAATGGTACTCAACTCGGGATAGGTCACGTTCAAGCGAGCCCGCTAACACGGTCAAGCTATCATGCAAGCCAAGCGGCACAAGGTCTAGGCGATAGCAACAAACCAGCACTAGATGCTCAGTACACTTAGCATTGATGAAAACTGGCCCAACTGTTGATGCTGCAACCGTGCTCTTACAGTGGTCTACCGGTGGCCTATTTTTCTTGTGGGTAACTACTCGGCGAAGAGAAGTAGGTCTTGGTTACGGGTGGTTAATGCGGTCCACTTATATTGTTGTAGCTGTTCTAGGGGCTTTCGCCGGATTCGGTTGGTCAAAACAAACGGTCCGAGACGTGTTTTTGGTAACGCTTGTTGTGTCAACGTCTGCAGTTTTGGCTGCCTCGATTGCCCGCCGTAAAGGCGGCGTGACCTACCAGAGTGAAGAAAATGACCGACGCAGCGAACGCGTAGCTCAAATGACAGGTATACAAAAAGAAACAAATACCGTCGATTTAGACGTCTCTGAGTTCAACCCTCACTGGGATCTACTCGCTCCTGTAATAGGTTTTGTTGGTCTTTGTGCGACTGGATTCGCGGGTAATGGGAACTTAGTGTTAGAGATACTGCGCCTCGTCGTTGGCGCAGCATTTTTAGGTGTAGTCACAGATGCGATGCTTCTAGGTCATTGGTATTTAGTTCAGCCGGGCCTAAGGCGTGATCCGTTACTAGAGCAAGTCTCGTGGCTCGGAAGAATATGGCCGTTGGAAATTGCAGCGTTGTTAATACCAACTGGAATGATCTCGGTTCTTTCAGGAGAAATAGACGATGGATACGGCGGCATGCTGGGCTGGTTCTGGGCAGCATGCGCATTATCGACTTTAGTTCTTACTGGCGTCACCAGACTTGCGCTGCGCGAGCGACAGTACGCTGCGGTCATGGCAGCAACAGGACTGCTTTATCTGGCAATTCTAACCGCTTTCGGTACTGACATAGTTGGGCGCCTGGTACTCGAAAAATAATTGAGAAGATTGCTACAGCAATCATCTTCCTTTCCAGACCGGTGGTCTCTTCTCCCGGAATGAAGCAAGTCCTTCTTGAGCATCGTCGGTGTCCGCAACTATTCTTCGGATACTTTCGCCCATTCGTATAGCCTCGCTCCAACCCATTCTGCGTGAGCGACTAGCTACTTCTTTGACAGCTCGAATTGCTAGCGGTGCTCCTTGGCAAAGCCGATTTGCGAGTTTGTGAGCTTCTTCTATTAATTCTTCATGAGGGACCACTTTCCAAGCGAGCCCAATTTGTGATGCTTTTTCCGCGCTTATGTTGTCTCCCGTGAGAAGAATATCCATAGCATCTGCCCAGGATAACTTTTCAGAAATGCGCATTGATCCAACTATGGTAGGCACCCCTACTTTCACTTCAGGCATTCCGAAAATAGCTTTGTCGGAAGCAATGAGAAAATCCGTTGCAACAGCACCGGTGAGCCCATAGCCGATGCATGCGCCATTAACGGCAGCAATAGTTGGCTTCCATAGCTCTAAGCCACTTTCGAAGCTATTGATAGTAGGTATCTCGAAATAGCTACCGGACCATTTCCCTGCAGCGTTTCCCTGCCCTGACCGAAGATCCGCTCCGGCGCAGAAGGCTCGGCCAGCTCCAGTTAAAATCGCTACCCAAGCTTCAGGATCATTATAAAATTCTAGCCAAGCAGCGTTGAGGCACTCGCGCATATCTCCGTTAATGGCATTAAGTGATTCTGGGCGATTATAAGTGATAGTCGCTATATGACCTTCTAATTTATATGTGGCTTCTTTACTCATATGTATGTTCTAGCGCATCTATAGAGCACAATGGAGAGGTGCGATTGGTCATTCAAATCCCATGTTTAAATGAAGCAGCAACTTTGCCTCAGACATTGCGTGCTCTCCCGCGTGAGCTCGAAGGCTTTGATGAGGTCTTATGGTTAGTCGTAGATGATGGCTCAACCGACGCAACGGCCGAAGTCGCTCGTCAGAACGGTGCAGATGTTGTTGTAAGTCTCACTCAGAATAAAGGCT
>DMOB01000175.1:0-7996 GCA_003452475.1 Acidimicrobiaceae bacterium
TCAGGTCGCCGTTACGGATATCAAAAATAAATTGTCCGGTAAATCCTTTGGGTTAGCTGGCCAGCGAGTCATTATCGAAGAGGGATTAATTGGTCGTGAGGTTTCATTGTTTGCCGTTTGCGATGGGGAAAAAGCGACCTTGATACCTACGGCTGCTCAGGACCATAAACGGTTATTAGATCTAGATAATGGACCTAATACTGGTGGAATGGGATGTTATTCACCTATTCCCTCGATTGGTCCGGCAAACCTGGCTCAGATGATGGAAATTGCTATTCATCCAACAATGGACGAGCTAATAAATAATGGGATTGACTATCGCGGGTTTTTATATGCAGGTTTTATGATGACGGCTGATGGCCCGAAGCTACTTGAGTACAACGTCCGCTTTGGTGATCCGGAAGCGCAAGCGATACTGCCTCGGATCGAGGGCGATTTAGCCGAGATACTTTTTCAAGCAGCCAAAGGAGACTTGAGAGAAGAAATTAATATTTCCTCAGATTCAATTGTGACGATAGTTTGTTCGGCCGATGGGTATCCGATTAATCCGCGAAAAGGAGATCTTATTCACGGAATAGAAGCGGCTCGCGCTATCGAAGGAGCAACGGTTCATTGTGCTGGTGTTGACCGAGATTCGGATGGAAAGTTAATTACTAGCGGTGGAAGGATCTTGAACGTTTCAGGACGGGGTCCGGATTTGCACACAGCACGACAAATTGCATACGCAGCGGCACAATGCATCTCTTGGGCGGGTATGCATATGCGATGGGATATAGCGTCGGATTTTAAAGTTGCTTAATTTTTAATTAAACCTTTTTAAGGAGCGAAAATGAAAGTTGCGATTTTGATGGGGTCACCACGCGATGCTGACAAAATGGCTGGTGCCGCTGAGATGCTAGAAAGGTTCGGGGTCGAGCACGAAGTACACGTTATGTCGGCTCACCGAAATCCGGAGTTAGTTACAGCGTTAGCGACCGGTGCGAGGGGGAATGGTTATGGAGTTCTAATTTGCGGAGCTGGAATGGCGGCTCATTTAGCTGGTGTTGTTTCTGCGCATACCACTCTTCCCGTAATCGGTGTTCCGTTGTCTGGAGGAATAAGTGGGGGTATGGATTCTCTACTATCTACCGTGCAAATGCCGCGTGGAATTCCGGTGGCGACTGTGGCCGTGGATGGATCAGCCAACGCAGGAATTTTGGCGGTTGAAATGTTGGCAGTGACGAATGTCGATCTTGCAGAAAAACTTTCAGCCTTTCGGGCAGACGGAGCTCGGTAGTGAGCCAAAAAAAACGAATAGTAAATGTTCTTGCTGATCGCTATGGATCTGCTGAAATGATTGATCTTTGGTCCTCTGAATCAAAAGTAATATTTGAACGGGAGTTGTGGATTGCTGTTTTAGAAACACAGGTGGATCTAGGCATACCAATTCCGAAGGATGCGATTGAGGCTTATAAAGAAGTCGCACATGATGTTGATTTAGAATCGATAAACCGAAGAGAACGAGTCACTCTCCACGATGTGAAAGCTCGTATTGAAGAGTTTTGTGAGCTGGCGGGATATGAACATATTCATAAAGGTATGACCTCGAGAGATTTAACTGAAAATGTTGAGCAGTTACAAGTCCGTCGTTCTTTATTGCTTGTCCGAAGTCGGGTAGTAGCGGTTTTAATTAAATTAGCGGCCCTTGCTGTTGAGAACACTGAATTGGTGATCACTGGCAGGTCTCATAATGTGCCTGCACAGGCTACGACTTTGGGAAAAAGATTTACAAACGTGGGACAAGAGCTGTTGATAGCTTTTGAACGTCTAGATGAGTTAATTGGAAGATATCCGTTACGCGGTTTAAAGGGTCCAGTCGGGACTCAACAAGATTTGTTGGATCTCTTTGATGGGGATGAACAGAAAGTTGAGCTTCTCGAAAACGCAGTTGCCGAGAAATTAGATTTCAAACGAACACTGGTCTCAGTGGGCCAGGTATACCCTCGCTCACTTGATTTAGACGTGGTGAGCTCTCTGGTACAAATAGGAGCTGCCATGGGTAATCTTGCTATGCAGGTTCGTTTGATGGCGGGCAATGACCTTGTGACTGAAGGGTTCGCAGCTGGTCAGGTGGGTTCCTCAGCTATGCCCCACAAAATGAATACTCGTTCGGCGGAACGTGTTAATGGGTTTGTCACTATTTTGAGAGGGCATTTAACAATGGCTGCGGCTCTTTCTGGCGATCAGTGGAACGAAGGCGACGTTAGTTGTTCAGTAGTTAGAAGAGTAGCTCTTCCGGACGCGTTTTTTGCAACAGACGGAGCAATTGAAACAACCCTCACGGTTTTAAATGGGTTTGGTGCCTATCCTAAAGTTATTGAGAGGGAACTTGATCGATACTTACCTTTCTTAGCTACAACTAAGCTACTCATGGCTGCCATAAAAGCTGGTGCCGGCCGAGAGCAAGCCCACGAGGTAATAAAACAACACGCTGTTAGAGCGGCGCTTGCGCTGCGTGAAGGCATTGGAGAAGAAAATGAGCTGTTACAAAAGCTTATTGATGACCCACGAATACCGTTAGATTCAGATGCAGTGCATGCTGCTGTAGCAAATCGGGATACGTTTGTGGGACGCGCTTATCCTCAAGTCAACGAGTTTGTTGAGCAAATTCAGCAGTTAGCTCAAAGATACCCAGAAGCTATTTCTTATGTCCCTGATCCGATTCTCTAGTAGGTGAATTTATGACTGATCTGAAGCTAATACATCGAGGCAAAGTTAGGGAAATGTATTACGTGGATGAAAAGCATCTATTGATGGTTGCCACAGATCAAATTTCGGCATTTGATGTCGTTTTTAAGGAGTTAGTTCCAGATAAAGGTCGCGTGCTTACTGCTATGACTATGTGGTGGGGCCAATATTTGTCTGATGTGGCAAAAACCCATCTTGTTTCTGCGGATCCTTCTGATTTTCCGACTGAGGCGCAACGAGGTGAGTGGGCGGGACGAGCTGTTCTTATTCGTAAAGCTGAAATGTTGCCGCTTGAATGCATAGTTCGTGGCTATATAACTGGATCAGCGTGGAAAGAATACACAGAAGTAGGGACGATGCATGGGGCTGCTTTAAGAGTGGGATTACTGGAAGCAGAGGAGCTTGATGAACCCGTGTTTACTCCTTCGACTAAAGCTTCTGAAGGTCATGATGTAAATATTAGTTACGAAGAAGCTGTTGAATTAGTGGGGAAAGATTTAGCTGAAAGAGCGCAAAAAATTTCAATAGAGGCGTATAAGAAAGCTGCTGCTCATGCTGCAGAAAAGGGAGTAATTATTGCTGACACAAAATTTGAGCTTGGCATCGTTGATGACGAACTAGTAATAGCAGACGAGCTATTGACTCCTGACTCATCGCGCTTTTGGCCTGCAGAGAACTGGGCTCCAGGAGCCACACCGATGTCTTTAGATAAGCAGCCAGTCAGGGATGCAACTGAAGCAACAGGATGGAACAAAAATCCGCCTGCACCGCCTCTTTCCGATGAGACCATCAATGAAACACGTGAACGGTATATCACGGCCTACGAAAGGATTACCGGCAAGATGTTCTCTGATTGGATGGGACTTGTATGACTATTTGGCGAGTAAAAGTAGAAGTGTCTCCTAGAAGCGGTATTGCAGATCCAGCTGGTGCAACGATTGAACGTTCTCTTCCTGCTCTCGGATTTGAAAATGTACAAAACGTTCGGTTAGGTAAATTAATTCGTCTGGAGATTGAGGCAGAAAATCGCGAGGATGTTGAAAAACTTGTCGCCGACATGTGTGAGAGATTTTTGACTAATCCTGTTATTGAAGATTCTTGCGTGGAAATTTCTGAATCGTGAGCCGGCACATTGGTGTAGTTCAATTTCCGGGGACTAATTGTGAGCAGGATAGTATTGACACCATTAAAAATTTGGGTGGCCAGGCGGAAATACTATGGCACGGCTCAAACACAATCGGTTCCGTTGAGGCAATAGTTATTCCCGGAGGTTTCGCTCACGGTGACTACCTGCGGTCTGGTGCGATAGCCAGATTTTCTCCGATAATGACTGCTATTTCCAGATTTGCTAATTCTGGTGGTGTCGTGCTTGGCATCTGCAACGGTTTCCAAGTTCTTACTGAAGCTGGTTTGTTGCCGGGGGCGTTGCAAAAAAATGTTGGTTTAAAATTTCTATGCCAAATGGAATCATTAATTGTGGATTCGACTTCGAGCGCAATTGGTAGATCGTTTAAAAGTGGAGAGCAGCTTCAGATTCCGATTAATCATTTTGAGGGTAATTATGTTTGCTCGCCAGAGGTTATGTGTGAACTTGAAGCCTACGAACAAATCTTTTTGCGATATGAGTCGAACCCTAATGGATCGATTGGTTCGATAGCTGGGATAAGTAATAAGGAAGGTAATGTCATTGGTATGATGCCGCACCCTGAGAGAGCTACAAGCGATCTTTTAGGATCAACAGATGGCAACCGAATATTAAGAGGGCTTTTGGAAGGCAATGTAAAAAAAGACTCTTGATAGTGTTCTAAACCTATTTTGAAGAATGAAAGTTAATCTCTAGAAACTATGGAGATATAGGGTGTCAGGTTCGCATGACTGCCTGCGGCCGCGGCTATGTTTGGGCCGTGAGTGAATCTCTCCAAAATCCGTTGATATATCGGGCCCTGGGACTAAGCGATGAGGAATATAACCGAATCGAAAATTTATTAGGGCGTATTCCCAACCACCTTGAATTGGCAATGTATTCAGTTATGTGGTCGGAACACTGTTCCTATAAATCTTCTAAAGTACATTTGAAGCGGTTGCCAACTGAAGCGCCCTGGGTTCTCGTCGGACCAGGTGAAAATGCTGGGGTGATTGATGTTGGTGATGGTATTGCTGTTGCTATCCGGATTGAAAGCCATAATCATCCATCTGCAATAGAGCCTTACCAAGGAGCGGCAACCGGCGTCGGAGGAATACTTCGCGATATTTTCACTATGGGCGCTCGTCCTATCGCAGTTATGGACCCGCTCCGTTTTGGACCATTAGATGATCCTCATAGTAGGTGGATCGCAGAGGGTGTTATTAGTGGTGTTTCAGGGTATGGAAATAGCGTTGGTGTCCCGACTGTTGGTGGCGAGATTGTCTTCGATGAGACCTATAGAGGTAATCCACTGGTAAATGTTTTAGCTATGGGAGTCTTGCCTGCAGAAAGATTGGTGCTTGGGCAGGCCAGTGGTGTCGGCAATTTAGCTGTTCTGTTAGGTTCAGCAACAGGACGCGATGGAATCGGTGGAGTGAGTGTGCTTGCTTCAGCAGGGTTTGATGAGCACACCGATAGCAGCGATAAACGTCCAAGTGTGCAGGTCGGTGACCCTTTTGAGGAAAAGAGACTCCTTGAAGCATGTTTGGAGTTATTAGAAGCGGGTCTAGCTGTTGGTATTCAGGATCTTGGAGGCGCCGGATTGACGTGTGCGACAAGTGAGACAGCATCTCGAGGTGGAGCGGGGATGGACGTAGATATTACTGCGGTGTCGCTTCGAGAAGTCGATATGGAACCCTTTGAAATAATGACTTCTGAGTCTCAGGAGCGGATGCTCGTAATTGTTGAGCCTTGTAACCTTGCCAAGGTTCTAGAGATTTCAGATCGGTGGGAAGTTATTGCAGATGTTGTTGGAAAAGTGACAGGTGATGGACAACTAAAAATCCGTGATGGGTTTGATGGCCCCGTTATTGCTGATATCCCTGCTGCAACTTTGCATGATGATGCCCCCGAATATGAACGACCTCTTGAAAGGCCAATTGATTGGTTTGAGCGTCAACGTGTGGATGCGGGATTAGCTAAGAACAGTGATTCCCAATCTGATCTTCTTTTTATGCTTCGCGATTCATCATGGGTATATCGGCAATATGACCACCAATTATTTTTAAATACTGTTGTGGGACCAGGTGATGATGGCACTCTTTTGCGACTTAGGGATCCGCGTACTGGCAGAGAAACAGGTCGAGGTCTAGGTATGTCCACAGATGGTAATCACCGGTGGTGCTACGTTGATCCACGTGCGGGAACCAAAATGTTGGTTGCTGAAGCTGTTATGAATATTGCTTGTGTTGGTGCTAACCCGATGGCGACAGTGAATTGTTTAAACTTTGGGAACCCTGAACACCCTGTTGTGATGTGGCAGATGTCCGAAGCGATAGACGGAATGGCTGAAGCTTGTGTCGCATTTTCAGTTCCAATTGTTGGAGGTAATGTCAGCCTTTATAACGAGACGAATGGAGTCGATATAGCGCCAACTCCTGTTGTGGGTGTTATTGGTATGCATCCTTCTTTGAATACGCCACCGCCTGGCATGGGCATTAGAAATGGTCTTACGATTATTGTTTTGGGGCAAGTAGTCGGAAAAAATGTTGCGATGGGTGGAAGTAGATGGGCATGGGATGTTGCAGATTGCCGAGATGGATGTCTACCTGAGTTTGATCTTGATCAGGCAGTGAAGACTGCATCCTTCGTCGCTGGGTTAGTTCAAAAAAATTCAGTTAGCGCTGTCCATGACGTTGGTGAGGGAGGGTTGGCAGTAGCTCTGTCTGAAATGGCAATTCGTGGTGGAACTGGGATGATTATTGATGGTCTTAGTGATCATCGTTT
This sequence comes from Acidimicrobiaceae bacterium, assembly GCA_003452475.1. Lineage (GTDB taxonomy): Bacteria > Actinomycetota > Acidimicrobiia > Acidimicrobiales > Poriferisodalaceae > UBA9040. The sequence goes on from DMOB01000175.1 coordinate 6,638, forward strand.
GTTATTTAATGAGACTGGCGGACGTGTTGTCATTGGAGTTGAAACAGAAAAGGTGAACGATCTACTCGAAAAAGCTAACGCTGCTGGTATTCCTGCTAAGACCCTTGGGTTCTCGGGAGGAATGAAATTTGTAGTGGGCGAAGTCATCGATATTGGGTTAGATGAGTTAACAGAAGCTTGGCGCACTGAATTGCCGGATGCTCTTGGCCAAGGCACCGTGAGCGCATGAGCTCCTATCCTCTGGTGTCTGAGATTGATAAAGATATCGGTGTTGACTTAATAAAGCCCACGGAAGCCTGTGGCGTTTTTGGTGTTTTTACACCTGGAGCTTCTGTGGCTCATTTAACTTACCTTGGCCTTTATGCGCTGCAACATCGCGGGCAGGAATCAGCAGGGATAGCAGTTTCAGACGGTTCTAGTGTGACAGTTGTAAAAGATATGGGGCTGGTTTCAAGTGCTTTTGACGAACGAGTTTTAACAGTATTAGAGGGCGAAATCGCTATAGGGCATACTCGTTACTCGACTACGGGCTCAAGTTCCTGGAGAGCTTCTCAACCCTTTTATCGCGATGTAGCACAACTAGAATTTGCTCTTGCTCATAATGGGAATCTTGTCAATACCGATGAATTAGCGGAGCAAACGGGGATGCTTGACGGCGTCGTTGTTAGTGATAGTGATCTAGTAGCTGAAATGTTAGCTCTAGAGTTGGCAACTGGGGAAGCCCCATCGGGTAATGAGTTATGTTGGGCCATGAAGCGGGTTCTACCAAAACTTAAGGGCGGTTTCTCCTTCGTTGTGATGGATCGAGATCACCTAATTGGAGTGCGTGGCCCGCAAGGGTTTTGGCCGCTTTGTTTGGGTAAACATGAAAATGGTTGGGTTCTGGCGTCGGAAAGTCCTGCATTAGATACAGTTGGCGCTCACTTTGTTCGAGAAATTGATCCCGGAGAAATGATTGTCATTGATTCTGACGGGTGGACCTCTCATCACTTATTTGAGGAACCAGATCCGCGTCTTTGCATCTTTGAATTTGTTTATTTTTCTAGACCCGACACGATCTTATATGGACAAAATATTCATTCAGCGAGACAAAACATGGGTAAACAGCTTGCTGACCAAGCACCTGTAAACGCAGATCTGGTTATGCCAGTCCCGGAATCTGGTATCCCAGCAGCTCAAGGCTTTTCTCAAGCTAGCGGTATTCCGTATAAAGATGGGTTAGTCAAAAATAGATATATCGGAAGGACTTTCATTGCTCCAACTCAAGAGATGCGATCTCTAGGTGTAAAAATGAAATTGAATCCGATAAGGCGGAATATTGAAGGGCAGAGACTTGTTGTTGTTGATGACTCAATAGTT
>DMOB01000050.1:0-1526 GCA_003452475.1 Acidimicrobiaceae bacterium
AGCTCGTAAGTTCGTCCTTACAGCATCCCATCGGCGCTCTTCACTAAAGACAAAATTTAAGACACCGCGAAGAACCAAAGCAGTGGCTAGGCCACCGACAAGAGTAAGTACAGTGTTCGCAACATTGGCAAACAGGTTTTCCTTCAGCCATGCTGCTGGAGTGGAACCTACTGGAACTGGCTTACCTCGCTGCTCTCCCAATAAATTTCCCGCATCTGTCTCATTTGCCTCACTTATTCCCGAGCCCATAATCAACGCTCCACAATTTTAGTTCTAACGTTAAAAAAGTTAACAACCACCGAAATAGTGAGAGAGCATGAAAGGTAGAACAACATCCAAATGGAAACCACCGGCAATGTTTTTCCCGTTTGGTTATAGACCGTCTGACCTATTTGCACTATGTCGCTGTACCCGACGGCGATAGCTAACGAAGTATTTTTGGCAAGATTTAAGTACTGGTTGCCTAACGGAGGCAACATATTGCGCGCAGCTTGCGGCAAAATCACTCGTCTAAGAACTGTGGACTTTCTAAGGCCTAACGCATTCGCTGCCTCACTCTGACCACGTGGAACGGCAAGGACACCCCCTCGGACTATCTCCGCGATAAAAGCCGCAGTGTAGAAAACAACACCAAAAAATACGGCCGCAAACCCAATTGACAAATTGAGTCCCGAGGGCCCGTAGTTAGGAAATTTCCCAACCTGAACCACGTCTGGTAGCGCAACATCAAGCGGTCGACCGCTCCTCCCATTACCAAATTTATCACTGAGAACAGTAAAGAGATCGCTCAACGAATTGAGCAACCAACTAGAAAGCCCGGGCCATAAAATAAGAACCACTAACGCCATAAGCAATGAACTAGCTAATGCAAAAATAATCCGAAAATAATCATCGTCTGTAAGTTTCGCTAAACCCGCAGGAGTACGGTGTGCGTCCAAAAATTTGACTACCCACCGAACCGCTAACGCCAAAACAGTAACTGCCAACGCTACCTGCACTACGACCTGTGGAATGAGGGAAATCCCCTCAGAAATTTGCTGAAGCGGAGTATTAAGAAAACCAAAAATTGGATGGATAAACCATCCAAAGATCGAGACTACTAACAAGACAAACAGAGCTGATCGTATCGGCCGGGTATCACGGCCTGTTAGGTCTTGAATTCCAACGCGTTTTTTTCTCACATAGCTGGCCAAAACTAATCCCACCACTACCACAATCACCCACTGGTAGAAGCCGTCCGATATATGGAATCTTGGAACTGAAAGTCCCTTGTTAGAGAGGTGTAACCAGCCGCTAATGGGGCCCACGCTTTGAGTAACACGAGGTAAATTTGCGAATACGCTGCCGTACAGCAAAATCTGCACTAACAGCGGAACATTACGAACCACCTCAACGTACGCACTTCCGATTTTGTTCAACAGCCAATTATTGGACAAGCGACACAGTCCAATAATTACACCAACAAAGGTAGCCAGGGCTATACCGGCTAATGCCATTCTTAGGGTGTTCACCATTCCGACCCACAA
>DMOB01000050.1:1909-6765 GCA_003452475.1 Acidimicrobiaceae bacterium
GGATTTACAGATAAAAAATCGTAGTCAGTCGGGACATTTGAAGCTCTCAAGTTGTCGCCCGCTTCAGATGCAAGAAAGAACATGGCTCCGAGAACGACAGCCAGCACAAAAATTTGGACAACCCATTTAACGACCGTTACGTCTCGATAGAACGGTGGTCGGCTCTGCGTTAACGATGACCTATTCGTATCGGCCAAGGCTGGTTCTCCTAAGGTAATATTCTCATAGCAAGTTATACGCAAAAGGGCTGGGAACTGAAGTTCCCAGCCCTGACGCTAGTGAAGTATCAAAGCAGCCTAAAAGCTACCTCAAAATCATTACGAAATTAACGAGCTGGCGGAGCATAAATCAACCCGCCGTCATTCCATGACGCATTGGATGATCCCACACGACTAAGACCAACAGGTCCTAAGTTTCGAGTGTAAATTTCGTCGTAGTTTCCTACCTGGGTAATAACTTGATAGAAAGCGTCTGCTGGTAGCCCCATCGCAGTCTGCAATTCACCTTCACCACCCAACAAACGAATTGTTTCTGTGTCACCCATGAGCTTCATTTCAGATGCGTTAGCTGCAGTTACACCTTTTTCATCAGCGATTACGGTCGCATACACGGCCCAATTGACTACGTCAGCAAATGCCGAATCATTTTGTCCATATGTTGGACCGAGTGGCTCTTTGGAGATTGGAGTAGCCGGGAAGATTACCCACTCTTGATCTGCAGGCTGTTGTTTCGCTTTCCGTCCAACCAAAGCAGAACCATCAGTAGTAATGATGTCACAGGCTTCAGCAATGAAATTATTGGTCACCATGTCAAAATCTTCGTAAGTGTTGAGAGTAATTGCTACGCCAGCTTCAGCAGCTGCGTCAGCTATATTTTTCTCGGTCGTAGTTCCTGCGTTTGTACACACAACGGCCCCATCTATGTCGGCAATCTGTGATTGACCATTGAAGCCATCACCAGCACGAGCTAGAAGCTGCTGACCGTCATAGTAAGTCGTTGGGCCGAAGTCCATACCCACATCAGTGTCACGGCTTTGCGTCCACGTAGTGTTTCGCATCAAGACATCAATGTCGCCCGTTTGCACTGCAGTAAACCGCTCAGCAGCGGTCAGAGATACAAAATTAACTTTAGTAGCATCTCCAAAAATTGCGGCGGCAACAACACGACAGAAGTCCGCATCAAAGCCTTGCATGCTTCCATCTGGTTGTAGCTCCGAGAAAGCAACTGCTGAACCTGACACACCACAATTTAGTGTGTCTCGAGCAATTACCTCATTGAGTAAATCGCCGCCACTCGCAGCAAGCGTTACTTCGGTATCATTATCGCTACCGCTATCCGTTTCGGAAGTTCCGGATGAAGTACCTCCAGAAGCGCTGTCATCACTGCTTGAATCGCTGCCACAAGCAGATGCGGCGAGCACAAGCGCAAATAGAGCAGCGACTATGCGCCACGTGAATTTAGTCTGCATACTTAGTCCTTTTTCGTCGTGAGAATGTATTTAATAAAATCGCCGCACCTATAGGCCGGATTAATGGCTCCGCAACGTATACGGTCCACATGTCGAATTCATTTGGAAACAAATTAATTGACTTCTCAATTCTAATCCGCTTAACGACTATTAAGCACGAAAACTACTCAAATTCATAAGCCTGCAACAAGGACTTAACAAGGACTTAATATGGCAAACCCTGAAGACCACATAGTTGCCGCCCGCATCGCAACCGAGGCGGGTAATCACCTCGTGGAACTACGTGAACGATTATTTGCTAATGGGGCTGATACCTGGACCGTCAAAGACACAGGCGACATGGAAGCTCACAACTTCATTATTCAGCAGCTAACGAACCTTTTTCCAGATGACGGGATCCTTTCCGAAGAGGGAGCTGACGATCTGACTCGGCTAGAAAAAGACCGCGTTTGGATTGTTGATCCTTTAGATGGAACACGCGAATACGGGGAGCCGGGCCGAAGTGATTGGGCAGTACACATAGCTCTAGCTGAGCGAGGAGTCCCAACAGCCGGAGCCGTTGCTCTGCCAGCAATTGGCCGAACTCTCTCTACAAACCCAGCACCTCCGATGCCCCCTCCAGTAGATGGACCTCCCCGATTGGTGGTGAGTAGATCTCGCGCTCCTGCCGCAGCAATGATCGTCGCAGAAGCTACCGGAGCTCAAATGCTTTCGTTAGGCTCCGCAGGAGCTAAAGCTATGGCTGTGGTTTTAGGGCACGCCGATATCTATGCCCACTCAGGCGGCCAGTATGAATGGGATAACTGTGCTCCGGCCGCTGTGGCAATCGCCGCAGGTTTTCACGCTAGCCGCTGTGATGGGTCTCCTCTCGAATACAATTTTGAGGATCCATGGTTACCTGATCTTATTATCTGCAGACCCGAACTAGCAGATGAAGTTGTCGCGGCAATCCGCAGAGCTATAGAGGCATAGCCTCCAGAAAGACCTTCAGAAGGAAGAGCCGCATGGAACTTAAAGCGACTAGATGGGAGATAGAGGGTTCAATCGCAACTTTATTTCTTTCACGTCCTCATCGACGAAACGCATGGACCGGAAGAATGCATACTGAATTTCGTTTTCTTCTCGAGAAAGCTGAATTAGACCCGAACATTAGAGTCGTCATAATCACAGGAGATGGTCCTGATTTTTGTGTTGGAGCAGATAGCCAAGCGTTAGAAGGGCATGCAGCCAAAGGTGGTTACGATCCTGGAACCGACTCTTCTCTCCCCAAACCAGGATATGGAGTAGCAAAAGAATTCGATCAAAACTTTGCTTTCATGATGGGGCTAAACGTCACTACTGTTGCTGCTGTAAATGGTGCTGCTGCAGGAGTAGGGCTCGTTGCTGCTTGCTACTGTGACCTTAGATTCGCTGCTACCGATGCTCGAATTACAACAGCCCATGGACCTCTCGGTCTCCCCGCAGAGTACGGGCTCTCATGGCTTCTACCTCGAATGATTGGCCTTACTCGAGCCAATGATCTCTTATTGTCAAGCCGCAAATTTTTTGCTTCAGAGACAGACGGTTGGGGTCTATTTAATCGGATAGTCGAACGCTCAGAGCTAGATAAGACTGTTCGTGAATTTGCGAACGAGATGGTGCGACACGTCGCTCCGTCTTCACTTCGAATGACAAAACGTCAGATTTATTTAGACCAACACCGAGACGTAGGGTCCTCTGTAGCTGAGTCAGACGCTCTCTTGGATGCAGCTATGGCCGACCCAGATTATTTGGAAGGAGTTAAAGCCCTAATAGAAAAACGAGGTCCGCAGTGGTAAATAATTTTCTTATTTCTCGTGTTGACTCCTGATCTTTTTCCTTAGTTGTCTCATCGTCTTGACAATCGGTTCTTCAACGTTTCCAGGTTCTAAATCTAGTAATCAAAACATGAGATTTTCGTTTTGCCTAGCGGCGCTAAATAATTTGCTTACGCGACGGGAGTCGGCTCGCTATCAGTGCCGACAGAAATGTTACCCCGGCTAGATACAGAAATACTGACCTAAAAGACGCCGTCGTAGGATCGCTTCCAAGGATCATGACTATGAGCGCAACTCCGATAGCGCCGGCAAGCTGTCGCGCTGTTTGCATGACAGCTCCAGCAACACTGAAATTAGCTGAATCAACTTCAGAAACGCCAGCACCAGTTAGGAGAGCCGGCCCAGCGCCTATTCCAGCCCCAAGTAGAATAAACCCTGGGAATAAATCAACGAAATACGTTATATCGGAGGTCGCCCTCAGATATAGCCAACAAGCTCCCGTCACGAACAATAGAATTCCAGGAACTACGACATTTCGATATCCGAACCGATCAGCAATACGGCCTGAGAACATTGCAGATATGAATGCAGCAAACGCCATAACGCTGACACCCAAACCAGCTCTTGAAGTTGAATACTCGGCTATCTCAACCAAATACAGCACCATAGTCAGCATTGCTGAAAAAAAACCAAGGCTAAAGGTAAACACTGCGATGGCAGCGATCTTGAAAGAGGAGACTTGCAGCAGTTCCCTGGGCACGATAGGAGCGGGGTGATGAGTAATTCGGCGAGCTACTAGTGCTATTGCGCCAATAGACAAAAGTAGCAATCCTAGAACCGTCGGAGATCCCCAGCCCCACTCTCTGCCTTGCACAATTGCCAAAGCAAGCCCAGACGCCGCCACAGTTACCGATACGGAGCCCACTAGATCAGGTCGGCTTGCATCGGGGTTGCGCTCGCTTTCAGTAAGAGTGCGAGCGCCCCATAATAGAGTAATAACGACTACCGGGATACTCGCTGAAAATGCCCAACGCCATGATCCGGCGTCTATCAATAGACCGCCGATAATGGGTCCTACCGCTGAGGAGAGGCCGAGAGTAGAGCCCCATATAGTTACCGCTGTTCCTCTTCGTTCAACAGGCCAAGCTCCTACTGCAAGCCCTAGAGAAGCAGGAGCCACCATCGCTGCGCTCAGACCGATCAACCCTCGGGCAGTAATCAGCGTCAGGACTGTGGGTGCTATCACCGTCAGAACTGCGCTAAAAATAAAAATACCGAATCCAATGTTCAGTACTCGAAGCCTGCCAAATCGATCGGCAAGTCGGCCGCTGACAATAAGAAAGCCAGCGTACACAACCATGTAAAAAGTTAATGTCCACGATAGGTCTGCAGTGCTGGCAGATGGGAAACTCGACTGCATATCCGGGATAGCAACGTTTGTAATCGACAAATCTATGCCGATCGCAATGTTCGTGAGGGAAGTCACGCCCAATACTTGCCAGGCTCTCTTTGTGACTACACCATTTCCTTCAGAACCACCGATAGAAGCTTTCTTCATAATAGTTACTCTAGATGCTTCAACTAGATGCTTC
>DMOB01000050.1:7080-13204 GCA_003452475.1 Acidimicrobiaceae bacterium
ATGCTTCAACTAGATGCTTCAACTCAAGACCGTTGGGTTGGGTGGGCGTTTCCCCCTAGTCACGCCCACCCAACCAAATCTTCCCATTTGGCTAGTCATGTTCCCGGACAACTGATGTTCGGTCAAAAGACTTGAAGGTCACTATAGGTCGGTAGCTCCATCTGTGCACAAAACAAACTTTACTTAGAGCACCGAGAAACCAAGTAGCGTCATGCCATGAGCAAAATTTTCGATGGTAATGACGCCTTTGACTGGACTAAAGCATTTGCTGAGCAAGTACTAACCCCGGGACAGGCTGCTGCAACTGTTGAGAATGGTGACAGTCTGGCTTGTAGCCTTCCCGAACCAACTGGCTTCTTGTATGCGTTAGCAAAACGGACAGAGCTTAGAGACATAACCATCTTCATTCCTGCCCCGCGCAGAGGCGGAGTGGCCATTGCAAAACATCCTGGAATTGAGCTGAGAACTCCATTCCTTACCCAAATAATGCGAGATGCAGGCGCACATGCCGAAGTAGTTCCGGTAAGGCTTGAAGACTGGGGTTCATTCACAAAACGTAATGCTTCACGTATCTCAATTGTTCAGGTAGGCAAACCGCGACCCGATGGCAGCGTCGCTCCGGGTTCCGCAATCGCTGGCAATGACGCACTTGTTCGGAAAAATCGGCAGAAAAACGATCTTGTTTTCGCTTTAGTAAATCCTGTAGTGCCAGATATTCCAGGAGACAGTTTCCACGTTCGCGACTTCGATGGTTTGATCGAGATACCGCTTGAGGGATCTATTCCAGTGTTTGACGAGCGCATACCACCCAAGGATCTTGATCCCTACATTCAAGCGCTCGACGAGCTCATCCCAGATGGTGCAACCGTACAATCAGGGGTCGGTGGACTGACAGAAATAGCCCTATCTCGCCTTACGCATAAACAAAACCTCGGTATACATACGGAAGTGATGTGTCAAGGTTTGCTGGACTTAATGCGATCAGGTGCCGCCAACAACCGTTTAAAGACAGTGTTTCCAAACAAAACGGTATTCACTATCGCACTGCCCGAAACTTTTAGCTTCATAGATCAAAACCCCGATTGCCACATTGTGCCTGCAAGCATTGCCCTCAATCATCAAACTATTGGTAAAAATCGGGACATGAGATGCGTCAATGGGGCTCTCGAAATTGACTTATGGGGACAAGTGAACTCTGAGATGATTAACGGCACTCAACATAGTGGCGTTGGAGGAGCTCTCGATTTTTTGCGCGGTTGCCAACTAAGCGAAGATGCGGTCTCGATTCATTTACTTCCAGCGACCGCTGCCAAAGGAACTAAATCTCGAATCGTTAACCAAATCAAAACAAATGCGGTCACAGCTACTCGCTACGATGTTGACGTAGTCGTCACTGAGTTCGGGATTGCCCGCCTGAAAGATGCTTCGGTGCGACAAAAAGCAACACGCCTAATCCAGATCGCTCACCCGACACACCAAGCGGAACTAACTGAGCAAGCTCAGCGCATGGGCATTATTTAGTTGTGGGTCGCAGCTCTTGAGAATACCGGAACATCTATTTCGCTTAGCTCAGGCCGGAAACGGTATCCGAGCTCATTAAAGTGTTCAAGATCATGGATCTTATCCAAACGATTCATAACGAGCCATGACGCCATTGCGCCACGAGCGCGCTTGGCATAAAAGCTGATTACTTTCAACTTCCCATTTTTCTCATCCAAAAACTTCGGCGCGATAACTCTCGCCGTAAGTTTCTTTGGGTCCACGACCCCAAAGTATTCGTTCGAAGCAAGGTTCACGAGAACACGAGATTTGTGATTCGAGAGCTCATTTTCGAGCATATTAGTTATTTGATCTCCCCAGAATTGGTAGAGGTCGTTTCCACGGGTCGTTCTTAGTTTTGTGCCCATCTCCAGTCGGTACGGCTGAATTAAGTCCAAAGGTCTAAGCAGCCCGTAAAGACCCGAAAGAATACGGATCTGCTTTTGGGCACGAGTGAAATCTCTCTCGCTGTAGCGAGACAAATCCATTCCCGAATAGACATCTCCGCTGAAAGCTAATGCTGCTGGTCGACTATTCTCGACACTCGCCTCGGGCTCCCAGTTTTGGTACCGCTCGACGTTTAGAGCAGATAATTTTCCAGAAATCGACATTAGGTCCGCAATCGAGTCAGGCGAATGAGTCAAAAGAACTTCGATAAGTTCACTCGATTCACTCATCATTCTTGGACTCGAATGTTTTTGAGTTGGTAACTCTGACTGAAAATCTAAAGATTTCGCAGGGGACAAGAGAACTAGCACTACAAACAACCTCCTCGATTTTCAATTCTAAGTCTAATTAGTTCTACTTCAACGAAACGTAAAGTTCGCATCAGCCGCTTAGATAAACAATAAATGAAAGTTTTTAAACGGTACCAGAGATTGTCTGATGCACTATGACGATATGGAAGCTACCGTTCTAAGTAATGTTTGTAGATTCTGAATTAGAAGGCCTAAGACAGCAAACTATTGAGGAAAACGAAAAGCTCCGACCTCTAATCGAGAATCGGAAATTTCACACACGTACTGTGGCTGAAGCTCGTCTACTAACCCTCGCCGAAACAACACTTGAAGATGCAACAGACATCTCAATACCAAGCCCAAATGGTTCAATAGTAATTCACACCTTCTCACCACCAAGCCCGAAAGGTGTTTACATGCACATTCACGGAGGTGGCTGGGTAATTGGTTCAGCATTCGCCCGTGATCAAAAATTATTCGAGATATCTCAACAAACCGAATCAGTTGTTGTTTCTGTTGAGTACCGACTAGCTCCTGAGAACCCTTACCCGAGCGGCGCCGATGACTGTGAAATAGCAGCTACTTGGCTCCTCGAAAACAGTGAAAAAAATTGGGGCACATCTCAAATCGTTATCGGCGGCGAATCAGCCGGCGCCCACCTCGCTGCAGTCACTGCCCTGAGGCTTCGAAATGAGCATGCACTGTACAAAAAAATAGTTGGACTTAATTTAGTTTATGGTGTCTTCGATCTCAGCATGACACCCTCACAGAAGCTAGGCAAAGACAAACTGGTTATTCCCACCGAGACTCTCGAGTGGTTTTTCAATCATTATCTACAGAGCAACGAATCGCGAGCATCACCCGATATATCTCCGCTATACGCCGATTTGTCAGAATTACCGCCTGCCCTATTAACCGTCGGCACACAGGACCCACTGTTAGATGACAGTTTGTTCATGGCAATGAGACTCCGGGCTGCTGGTAACGAAGCCACTCTCGACATTTACCCAGAAGCGCTTCACGGTTTCACAGTTTTACCTGGAACAGCCGCTACGGTCGCTAACGAAAGAGCTAACCAATTCATTTCCTCCTGCTGGAGCTAAAAACAAATGGCAACTAAAATTGAACATCACCTCGACCTCGGAAATTTTACTTACGGGTCATGCGATCAGGTAACTCCGATGGTCAGAAGGGTTATATGCAAGAATCCTTCACCGTTTACCTACAAGGGAACCGGAACTTACCTTATAGGAGAAGGCCAAGTCGCTATTGTCGATCCTGGGCCGCCGCTTGAATCGCATTTGGATAACATTTTTGAAGCATTAAAACCTGGTGAAACGATTACGCATGCTTTTGTTACTCACACGCACAGCGACCACTCCCCCTTAACCGCGAGCCTCAAGGAACGGGTAGGTTCCATTTCTTATGGCTTTGGCCCTCATGGAGCCGTTAAGGAAGAAGACCCAAACGACCGAGTTGATTTCTCGGGGTATATCTCCCAAGAAGAACAAAATCAATACAGAAAAGAATACGAAGATTTACCTGATGAGCTGAAACGAGAAGGAGCAGACACAGACTTTGTTCCAGATGTTTTCCTGAGAGATGGAGACATTGTCGAAGGTAATGGCTGGAGCATTAGGGCTATCCATACGCCTGGCCACACCTCTAACCACCTTTGCTATGAACTGATAGAAGAGAACAGTCTTTTTTCCGGAGATCACGTGATGGGCTGGGCCACCAGCGTTGTTGGCCCCCCAGATGGCTCTATGCTCGACTACCTAACCTCTCTAAAAAAACTCGTGCCAATGGACCATGATCTTTATTGGCCTACACATGGGCCATCCGTCCCAAATCCATCAGAATACGTTAAGTCCTTTATCTCGCACCGAGAAGAACGAGAAGAACAAATAGTCGAATACCTAAAGGCTGGACCCAGCCGGATAGCTGATTTCGTTCCCCGAATGTATGAGGGATACGATAAACGCCTCTGGTATCCAGCGGCCGGTTCAGTTCATGCCCATCTTTTGCACCTCGTTGAAACTGGAAGAGTTAAGGTCGCTGACGAAGAAGGTCTTGCGAAGTTAACCGCCATCTACGATCTTTGCTAGATAACTTATTTCATCTAACTCATCCACTGCAGTCTCGTAATTAGTGAGTAGGTTCACCCAGCATGCGTCTCGTTATAGCTCGTTGCACCGTTAATTATTCAGGTCGCCTTGATGCACATTTACCCGAAGCGATTCGACTCATCATGGTTAAAGCGGATGGTTGTGTTGCAATTCATGCCGATGGTGGCGCGTATAAACCCCTCAATTGGATGAATGCTCCAAACAGACTTCACGAAGGAGAGGATGGGGCTCTTTGGACAGTGACAAACGAAAAAGGTGAAAAGTTAATAATTGCTATTCACGAGGTTATTTCAGAATCAAGCGCTGAAATGGGGACAGATCCGGGACTGCAAAAAGATGGAGTAGAGGCGCACTTGCAAGAGTTATTAGCAGCTAATCCTGGCCTTATTGCTGATGGAACGGTGCTGGTGCGCAGGGAATACCCAACCGACATTGGTCCTGTCGACTTGCTATGCAGGGACGCATCAGGCTCCGCCATAGCTGTAGAGTTAAAGAGACGTGGCGAGATTGATGGCGTGGAGCAATTGACGCGTTACCTTGAATTCCTCAATCGGGACGGAAATCTTCGCCCTGTTACTGGCGTTTTTGCAGCACAAGAAATCAAACCGCAGGCAAGAGTTTTAGCCCAAGACCGAGGAATTCGATGCTTGCTCCTCGACTATGACGAGATGCGGGGCATTGAAAGTAACGAACTTAAACTCTTCTAGAGCTCTACCTCCTCAGCCGCCTAGCTAAAAATGCACAAACCATTATCAATGACGACCCGTTCCTCAGCCGTCCCCTGTTGCGCCACTGTTCGGTAGATAGCGTTGTGACCGTCTCGCCACATTTGCACAGTCAATTTTTCTCCCGGGAACACGGGCGAAGAGAACCGTGAATCCATGCTTCGGAATTTGCTTGGGTCACCATCACACAAGCCGTGCAGGAGAGCTCTTCCGGTAAAGCCGTAGCTACAAAGACCATGTAGAATAGGACGTGGGAAGCCAGCTAGTTCGGTCGCAAACCACGGGTCACTATGTAACGGATTATAGTCCCCCGATAATCGATATGTTAATGCTTGGTCCTCGCGAGTTTGGTAAGAAATTTCAATATCGGGAGCGCTATCAGGTGCATGAACTGATGGGGCTGTGTCTCCTTCAACGCCACCGAAACCACCGGACCCACGAATGACTAAAGACCCTCGAAGCTCAAACAAAGTCTCCCCTGTTTGTTTTAGGGTCGCAGTCGCTTCCGTGTCTATGATCGCGTTTCTACCCTCGCCTTTATCCCAGATTCCAGAGATTCGATCAACAATCTCTACCGTTCCTCCCACAGGAATCGGAGCGTGGAGCGTAATACCTTGTGATCCATGCAAAAGCCTTCCCCAATCCAAGTCACCAGCTTGTCCAATTGCACCGCCAGCGCCAAAACCGATCACGACTCCCTGCGTCGGGAAAGTTTTTTGTTCAATATTTTTAGAATTATTCGTTGTGAACTCTAGCTCTGACGCAAATGGGTCTTCAGCTCCAGCTCCTATACCTACTGAATAAAGTAGCGAATCACGGTAATCCCAGGAACGCTCAACCGATTTTCCCACAGCACCTACAGCGTTTGGATTTATAGCCATTTAAATCTCCAATCTAATTTGTCTATTCAAACATTGAATATCAGCCCAGCAACCCGCCGTCATATGGCTGGCCATCCATGCCACAATTAAGTTGCGAATCTCTTACTAGTTGG
>DMOB01000292.1:0-3106 GCA_003452475.1 Acidimicrobiaceae bacterium
CGGAGACGGAGGCGGCCAAGGAGATCCATATGGCCATGGGCAGAACAACATTACTCCTCTCGGCGCGATATTACGTTTACAAGTGGACCCCACTAATTGGCCGCCTCACCAGCCCGCACCAGGCAATCCGTTCTTAGACACTCCCGACACAGACCCGCGAATATGGGCTACTGGCGTGCGAAATCCTTTTCGCTTCTCATTCGACCGAGCAACCGGGAATTTATGGCTAACTGATCTTGGTCAACAGTGCCTTGAAGAAGTTAACGTCCTTAAGCCGACAGAGGCAGGCGTTAACCTTGGCTGGAACGGCTTTGAAGGAACAAGAGTGTTTACCACTTCAGCGCCTGATAACCATCGCCGCCCAGATTTTGAGTACCGCCACTCTTCGGGACTCTGCGCCATTATGGGTGGTTTCGTATATCGCGGATCAAAAATCCCAAATCTCTATGGAAAATACGTGTTTAGTGACCTTTGCAGCGGATCGATAATGGCGCTTTCATTTGATAGTTATCCTCGCGTGATCTCTCTTGGCCTACAAGTTTCCCAACCAGTTGGATTCGCGGAGAATTCAGATGGAGAGCTCTATGTCATAGATATGGCATCTGGCTTACATCAGATAATCCCACCAAAGTAAATTATGTTCCATAAGACTGCGTACGACAAAGCCATCATCTCGCTGGCATTGCCCGCGTTTGGTGCACTAGTTGCAGAACCAATTTACATTTTGACGGACACCGCTTTCATGGGACACGTCGGGACTGACTCACTCGCTGCCCTTGCCATAGCATCAGCAGTATTATTAAGTGCTCATTCTGCACTGATTTTTTTAGCTTATGGAACCACCGGAATTGTTGGTCGGCTTCTCGGAGGCGGAAAACACAAAGAGGCAGCTGACCAGGGCATTCAAGCTATTTGGCTCGCAGCAATACTGGGAATTATTACGTCAATTATACTTTTGTTTTTCGGCCGGAGCCTTATCTCACTATTTCACCCAGAAGCCGCCGTTGAATCACTTGCATTAACTTACCTTCGAATAAGCCTTATAGGATTCACTGGCCAGCTTGTTGCTCTAGCGGGAACTGGCTATCTCCGCGGCACAAAAAACACGAAAACGCCGTTAGCTATTGCCATCTGCGGGGCCTTGACTAACCTAGTACTCGAAATTATTTTCGTATTTTATTTTGATCTAGGAATCACTGGCTCAGCGCTATCCACAATTATCGCACAATGGTTATCTGCCATTCTTTACTTATCGGCCATTAGGTCCAACACAAAAGAACTTGGCCTCTCTTTTCGACCTCATTTCCGAAGTCTAGCTATCTATGCACGTGTCGGATTCCAGCTGTTTATCAGGACCGCTGCGCTGCGCTCTTCGCTGCTAATCGCAGCAGCTCTGGCTTCCAGGCTCGGAACCGCCGAAGTTGCTTCTCACCAAATTGGACTAGAAATTTGGAGCTTACTTGCATTGACTCTAGATGCAATAGCCATAGCCGGCCAAGCACTAGTAGCTAACGCTCTCGGGGCCAACGACTTTAAAACAGCGAGAAATGCAAGCAATCGAATGGTCGGCATAAACATACAGGCAGGTTTGGTATTTGGAGCCGCTCTCTTGATCTTCAATAATCAGCTCCCATACTTATTCACACAAGATGTGGAAGTTATGCAGCTGAGCTCCTTCATCTTAATTTTTGTTGCCATAGCTCAACCTTTAAACGGCTTGGTCTTCGCCTTAGATGGCATTTTTATGGGTGCTGGAGATTTCTCATTTCTGGCTAAAGCCATGGTCGGAGCATTTACTATTTTTGTTGTTATCGCAACAGCTATAAGTAAGTATGACCTGGGAATAGGTTGGCTATGGTCGGCGATAACGATACTTACGATTTTACGAGCCATACCACTTTGGATTCGTTTCAAAGGAAATACTTGGCTCAAATCTTCACTTTGATGTGCACGAGTCAGGGAACTGCTACAAACTAGTGGTGCTCTCCGTACATACTATTCACCTCAAGGATTTTTAATGGCGTCGATCGCCGCAATCAAAGACATTGGCGCCAGGGCGCAACAGCGCCTGATTTCTGCTGATATAAAAACTTGCGACGTCCTGCTCGGCTCTGGCGCCACAAGAAAAGGTCGACAACTCATCGCTGATACAGTCGGTGTGTCAGAGAAACGAGTACTCGAGTGGGTTAATCGCGCCGACTTAATGCGGATTCAGGGAATCTCAACACAATACTCCGACCTGCTAGAAGCTGTAGGCATCGACTCTCTCAAGAAACTCCGTCGCTCACGCTCATCGCGCCTCCACCAAGAAATTGTAAGCGCTAACGCTTCGCGACGAAAACCTCTCGTAGGTCGCCTGCCCACTGAAAAGGAAGTTGGACGCTGGGTCGATCAAGCCAAAGACCTACAGATAATTGTCCGTTAGCTAGTTAGACGATCGCCGGACCTGCAAGATTCGATTAATTTCCCCACCGTCTGCTTGTCCTTTTGTCTCTTTCATCACCGCTCCGACAAAGACGCCTTGAACTTTTTCTTCACCTGAGCAAAATTTTGCCCACGCCCCAAGATTTTCACTTATCGCTTTATCTACAAGCATCTCGAGTGCTCCACTTTCCATGGCTTCAAACCCACGCTTTTTCGCCACGAGAGCCGGGTCTTCGCCTGTTTCCACGACTTCTGCCAAAATTTGCTTAGCTTGAGTTGGGGTTAATGAACCTTCCTCCTCCATCCGCAACACCTTAATAAATGACACATCTGAAATTTTCGAAGCGTTTTCCATAGCTAAGTTTTGGACCGCATGAGTTAAGGCTCTATTGAAATCACACCCTGACTTTGCAGCAGATAGAACTATTGAGCCAAGACCAC
Source organism: Acidimicrobiaceae bacterium (assembly GCA_003452475.1). Lineage (GTDB taxonomy): Bacteria > Actinomycetota > Acidimicrobiia > Acidimicrobiales > Poriferisodalaceae > UBA9040. The sequence continues at coordinate 2,866 of DMOB01000292.1, forward strand.
GACTAACTATGGAGTTGGCCTGTTCTAAAGTAGCTCCGACACAGGCCACTAATTCATTTCGAATCGCCGCCGGAAGTATTGGCAAAGCTTTTCTAATTTCTTCTACCCAAGCCCGATCGGGATCTAATAGAACTAAATCTGGTTCAGGAAAATACCGATAATCATTCGCCTCTTCCTTAGAGCGCAAGGTATGAGTCCGGCCCTCGGTAGACCAATGACGTGTTTCCTGCTTCGGCTTTTC
>DMOB01000292.1:3489-3913 GCA_003452475.1 Acidimicrobiaceae bacterium
AACGATCGAAGCGAATTCAAATTCTTAATTTCGCAACGAGTTCTTAACTCAGAAGATCCATACGGACGGACGCTAACGTTCGCGTCAACACGCATTGACCCTTCCTCTAAGCGCGCCTCAGAAGCTCCGGTGGCCAAAAGTATTCCCCTCAATTCTTCTACATATGATCGAGCATCATCAGCGGATCGGATATCTGGACGAGAAACTATTTCGAGAAGAGGCACTCCAGCCCGGTTATAGTCGATAAGGGCCTCACTAGCCCCATGGATACGGCCATCTTCACCTCCCAGGTGAGTGGTCTTTCCAGCATCTTCTTCTAAATGGGCCCTTGTGATATTAATAATCTTTTCCTGATCCTCAACCATTATTTTAATTGAACCTTTGCCAACAATTGGCATTCCCATTTGAGTAATTTGATAACCTT
>DMOB01000292.1:4131-4271 GCA_003452475.1 Acidimicrobiaceae bacterium
GCATCTTCTTCTAAATGGGCTCTTTCAATACCTATACGAATTCCATTTAATAGGTCCAAATAACCTTCGGCGCATATCGGTTCGTCATACTGACTTACTTGATAGTCTTTCGGCATATCTGGGTAAAAATAATTTTTTCT
>DMOB01000292.1:4582-4813 GCA_003452475.1 Acidimicrobiaceae bacterium
CTGGGTAAAAATAATTTTTTCTATGAAAAACTGACGGCCGAATTTCACAGTTCAACGCTAAACCAGTACTGATCGCAAGCTCGACAGCTTTTCTATTCAAAACTGGAAGCGAGCCCGGCAATCCTAAGCAAACCGCAGTCACATTTGTATTCGGTTGGTCACCAAAACGATTGGGGGCTGAAGAAAACAACTTAGTCGCGGTGGCTAATTCCGCATGAACTTCGAGTCCTA
>DMOB01000025.1:0-8962 GCA_003452475.1 Acidimicrobiaceae bacterium
AAAATTAAAAGTCATCATAACGTAGGAGGGCTGCCCGATGACATAGATTTCGATCTTGTTGAGCCGCTCAGAAGCCTCTTCAAAGACGAAGTTAGGGTCTTAGGTAGCGAACTTGGATTACCAGACGAGATCGTGTGGAGGCAACCCTTCCCGGGGCCAGGGCTCGGCGTGCGAATTATTGGTGAAGTAACACCTGAAGCGGTCGATATTTTACAACGAGCTGATTTGATTGTTCGCCAGGAAATAAGAGAAGCAGGTCTGGAGCGTGAAATATGGCAAGCTTTTGCAGTGCTTGCTGATGTCCGTAGTGTGGGTGTCATGGGCGATGAACGAACCTACGCGAGGCCGGTAATTATTCGAGCCGTAACAAGCGAAGACGCTATGACCGCTGACTGGGCGAAGCTTCCCTATGAGCTTCTAGAAACTATGTCATCGCGAATCATTAACGAAGTAGATGGTATAAACCGAGTTGTTTATGACATCACATCTAAACCACCGGGAACAATAGAATGGGAATGATCTAGCTATGACGAGCCTTCCCAAAGGATTCAACGTTCACGTTGCCAACATGGGGGTCAAAGATGAAACAAATGACGTCATGTTGCTCACCTGCGATGTTCAAGCGAAAGTCTCAGCCGTGTTCACGCAGAGCCTTTTCGCAGGTCCGAGCATTGTTCTAAGCCGAGAACATGCTCAATCAGGAACTAGTCGAGCAGTGGTCGTTGTTTCTAAAAATGCAAACGTAGCTACGGGAGCTATAGGAGCAGCCAACGCAAATGAACTCGCAGCTCTTGTGGGGGCTAGCGTGCAATGCGAACCGACCGAGGTGCTTGTTGGATCGACCGGCGTGATAGGCGTTCAATATCCGATGGACAGAATTCGCGAACATTTTGTGAACTTGGTTGGTCCGTTCGACAGCGTGTCAGCAGAAGACGCTGCGAATGCAATTATGACAACTGATACCCACCCGAAAATAGCGTCAACTCAGGTGGAAGAAGCCTCCATTGTAGGCATCGCAAAAGGTGTCGGAATGATAGAACCAAACATGGCGACGATGATCGCAGTGATAATGACAGACGCCGATCTTTCAACGGCCGAGTTAGACCTCATCTTCAAAAAAGTTGTTGGGACTACGTTCAATGCGCTCAGTGTCGACACAGACACTTCAACAAGTGATATGGCTCTAGTTCTATCGTCAGGCCACGCAGGCCACGTCAATTTGAATGCTTTCGAAGATGGATTGAAGAACGTGTGTTTAGATTTGACGAGACAGCTTGCATCTGACGGAGAAGGTGCCGAAACGCTGATAGTTGTAACAGTTGACCAGGCTGAGAGTAACGTCCAGGCAAAAAAAATAGCGAAATCCATAGTTAACTCACCGTTAGTAAAAACTGCGGTTCATGGATGTGACCCCAACTGGGGCCGTGTCGCTATGGCTATTGGAAAATGCGAAGAAGAAACGGGAATAGACCAAAATGCGGTCGTCATAAAATTTGGGGAGCATGAGGTGTACCCGAATCAAGCAACCAATGAATTGTTGAAAGAACTTGAGAAATATTTAAATCAAGATGAAATTCTCATTCATGTTTCGCTTCAGCTTGGCACTGAACAGTTCACGGCGTATGGATGTGACTTAACCGATGGATACGTGCGAATAAACGCTGACTACACGACATGACTGTTGAGCAAATACTGGATGGTCTAAACCCGGCCCAAAACGACGCAGTGCTTCACCGTGACGGTCCGATGTTAGTAGTCGCTGGTGCTGGTTCCGGAAAGACGCGAGTTCTCACTCACCGGATTGCTCATTTAATAGAACAAGATCGCATAAGCCCATTCGAAATTTTGGCGATAACTTTTACCAACAAAGCAGCACAAGAAATGAAACATCGGGTTGGCGCGATTGTTGGCCCCGTAGCAGAAAAAATGTGGGTATCGACTTTTCATTCTGCGTGCGTTCGGATTCTGCGACGCGATGGTTCTCTGCTGGGGTACCCATCAGCTTTTTCTATCTATGATCAAGCTGACGCAGTGAGACTTACTAACTATGTTCTTCGTGACCTGAATATAGACACCAAAAAATTCCCGCCGCGAACCGTGCACGCACGTATTTCAAACTACAAAAATGAATTGATTAGTTCTGATACTGCGCTCGAGCAAGCTTCAAACATTTTTGAACGAAAGATCGCTGAGAGCTACGTAGAGTATCAAAAGCGGTTGCGCAGGGCTGGAGCAATGGACTTCGATGACTTGCTGACGTTAACGGTCGAATTGTTTAACAAAAATCCCACTGCTCTAGAACATTACCAACGACGATTCCAGCATGTACTAGTTGACGAATACCAGGACACTAACCGAGCCCAAAATGAGATCATCATTCAATTAGCTAGTAAGCACCGGAACCTTTTTGTTGTCGGCGATAGCGACCAATCGGTATACGCATTTCGTGGAGCAGACATTCGTAACATCCTAGATTTCGAAACTGCATTCCCAGACACGGCAGTGGTTGTCCTTGACCAAAATTATCGATCAACTCAAGTAATTTTGGATGCAGCGAATGCAGTGATTTCTCAGAACGAAGGACGTAAACCTAAAAATCTGTGGACCGATAAAGCTGGCGGAAAAAAAATAGTTAAATTCCAAGGCGAAGATGAATCTGATGAAGCTGCGTTTGTCGTAAACCAATTAGCTGAACTGCATTCAGAAGAGAATGCTTTGTGGAGCGATATTGCTGTTTTCTATAGAACCAACGCGCAAAGCAGGGTTCTTGAAGAGCGACTTGTGAGAAATGGTATCCCTTACAAAGTTGTTGGCGGAACCCGGTTCTATGACCGGAAAGAAGTTAAAGACGCTCTCGCCTATCTCAAATTGGTTGTGAATCCATCAGATGAAGTTGCGATAAAGAGAGTTATTAATGTTCCGAAGCGTGGGATTGGTGACAGTAGCGTAGCCAAACTTGATCAGTGGGCTGCGAACGAGCGGACAAGCCTCATTGAAGCTGTCCGGTCCTGGCCAGAAACAGGAGTCACCGGAGCAGCTAAAAAAGGACTCGTAAATTTCAGTTCTCTTATAGAGAAAATCAGTGATCTTTTGGATGAAGGCCCAGCAGAAGTGCTTAAAGCAGCCCTCGAACTTTCGGGCTATCTTGATGAATTGCGAAATGAGCGCTCGATAGAAGCCGAGGGGCGATTAGAGAATCTTGCGGAGCTAGTTGGGACTGCAGATGAGTTTGAGTCGTGCGAAGATTTTCTCGAAGAAATTTCTTTGGTCTCAGACACGGATTCTCTAGATGATCAATCACAAGTCACTTTAATGACTCTCCATGCGGCGAAAGGCCTCGAATTTCCGTATGTGTTCATAGTAGGTATGGAAGATGGCGTTTTCCCTCACTTACGAGCTCTTGGTGATCCAAACGAGCTAGAAGAAGAACGTCGCTTAGCGTACGTTGGGCTCACGAGAGCTCGCGAGCAGTTATATGTCAGTCATGCCTGGAGCCGGACACTCTTTGGATCAACCCAATACAACCCTCCAAGCCGGTTCTTATCAGAAATACCTGAATCTTTGATTCTTGATAAATCACCGCGCGCTAGCTATAGCGCTATGAGTGAGTCAACCTATTCGAATGCACGACCCAAAGATGACACTGATGGAACCAGAGTCGTCGGCGGGACCGGAAGGGCAGAAGATCGCAGACAAGAACGCCGCGAAAAAGCTAAGGAACGTGTCGTTGAACGAGCGATAGCGAACCAGCTACCAAATTCGTCGCCGTCGGAAAATCTTGCGTACAAAATAGGCGAAGATATCCGCCATTCTAAATTTGGTGAAGGAGTAATTATTGACCTGTCAGGACAAGGAGAAAATGCTGAGGTGACGATTAATTTCGTTGAAGCTGGACAAAAAACGCTCGTTCTTTCATACGCCAATCTCAAAAAAGTTACATAAAGTTGATCTAACGACCATGAAAAATTGGTGTTCGTTTAGCGACAAAAGCTTCGACTGCTTCTTTATGATCTTCGGTGGAACGGCAACGTGTCATTGCTGTTGCTTCAGCGTCAAGACAAGTCGCTAAATCAGCGACAAGAGCCCGGTTTAAATTTTCTTTCATATAACGATGAGCAATGGTGGGCCCATCTGCGAATTGCTGGCAATAGGCAACGGCGAGACTTTCAAAATCATCGCCTTCCAGAATTTGATTGACGACCCCAAGTTCGTTTGCAGTCCTTGCATCAAACCGTTCAGCTGTTAAATACAATTCTTTGGCTTTTCCGGCTCCGACCAGTTGAGTCAAAAAATAACTTCCACCGAAATCGCCTGAAAAACCAACTTTCGCAAAAGCTGTAGTGAACAATGCGCGAACCGACGCAACTCGTAAATCGCAAGCCAACGCAATTGACATACCGGCGCCTGCTGCCGCTCCATCAACCGCAGCAACAGTTACCTTTGGGAATGTGTTAAGAGCAAAAGACACTGCCCGTTGTCTAGCTCTCAAATCATCTGTGGCTGCTTCAGCTGAAACCCCAGAATTGCGGGCTTTCATAGACTTCACGTCACCCCCTGCACAAAATGCTCCCCCAGCCCCTGTGATCATTAAGGCCCCTACATCAGGGTCCTCGGCTAATAAAGGAAGCATCCGATTGAATGCCTCGTAGGTCTCAGGATGCAAAGCATTGCGAGCTTCTGGGCGGTTAAAACTTAAAATCGCGACCCTGCCAACTCGTTTTGCCAGCATCACATCTGTGCCGGTATTTAAATTTGTCACTAGATACCCCTCCCCAGGTAGACGATAGTCGCCTTCACCGACCTAGTATGTCTAATTCGTGGGCCCAATTGTGCGGCTCACATCAACCGACATAGGAGCGCCCGAGTGGACCTCTTCGAATATCAAGGAAAGCAATTCTTCGCAAAGTACGGCATGCCAGTCTCCCCAGGAGCTGTTGCCTTCACAGTTGACGAAGCAGTAAAGGCAGCTGAAGACTTAGGCACTCCAGTAATGGTGAAGGCTCAAGTGCATACAGGCGGCCGCGGGAAAGCAGGCGGAGTTAAGTTCGCTGCCTCGGTAGATGATGCACGTACTCATGCCGAAAACATTCTCGGACTAGATATTAATGGTCATATTGTTCAACGGCTCTGGATTGAAAAAGCTAGCGATATTTCGGAAGAGTATTACGCAAGCTTCACTCTCGACCGGTCCGCTAAAAAACATTTAGGGATGCTTTCTGCAGAAGGCGGAGTTGAAATAGAAACCGTCGCAGCAGAAAACCCGGATGCAATCAGCAAAATTCATGTTGATCCCGCTGAAGGGCTTTCTCGCGAAGCTGCCCAAGCATGGGTGGAGGGAGCAAACCTTAACCCAGCAGCGGTTGAAGGTGCTGTAGATATCATGATTCAGCTGTACGAAGCCTATGTAGGCGGCGATGCGGATCTCGTCGAAATCAACCCGTTGATACTCACTCCTGACCAGAGAGTGCATGTGCTAGACGCCAAAGTAACGCTCGACGGAAACTCAGTGTTTCGCCATCCGGAATATGTTGAATTTGACGAAACTCAGCCCCGAGACGAGCGAGAAGAAGCAGCTCACTCAAAAGGACTGCAATATGTCGGGCTCGAAGGAAGTGTTGGAGTAATCGCCAATGGAGCGGGACTCGCGATGAGCACGGTAGATGTAATCAACCAGGTCGGTGGAAAACCTGCCAACTTCTTAGACATTGGTGGAGGCGCAAATGCTGATGTAATGGCTGGGGCGCTTGAAGTCATCAACAATGACCCTGAAGTAAAATCAATATTTATTAATATTTTCGGCGGTATTACCCGAGGCGAAGAAGTAGCTAACGGCATTGTCGAAGCACTTAAGCGCGTCAACATAGACGCCCCGATCATTATTCGGCTAGATGGCACGAACGCAGACGAGGGCCGCGCAATCTTGCAGCCACACTTAAATAACAAACTGATGATGGAACCAACCATGCTAGACGCTGCACGCACAGCCGTCTCCATGGCTAAGGCTTAAGGAGAACGATTATGAGCATCTTCGTTAATAAGGACACCAAGGTCATATATCAAGGACTCACAGGGTCACAGGGACGCTATTATGGCTCGCTGAACCGCGAGTACGGAACACAAGTAGTAGCAGGAACTAACCCCAAAAAAGCAGGAACTGAAGTTGACGGAGTGCCAATCTTCGCTAACTGTGCAGAAGCTGTTGAAGCCACGGGAGCCAAAGCCTCTTGTATATTTATCCCGGCAGCCGGAGTATTTGATGCTGTAATGGATGCTGCAGAAGGCGGCGTTGAATTCATTGTGTGCATCACAGAAGGTGTTCCAGCGCATGATGAAGCAAAATTTTTCAATCTTTTGCGCCGTGACTACCCGAATGTTCAACTTTTAGGACCTAACTGTCCAGGGATCATCACACCAGGAGAATGCAATATTGGAATCACTGCTGGACACATAGCTAAAAGTGGCGGACCGGTAGGAATCGTTAGTAGATCCGGAACTCTCACTTACCAAGCCCTTTATGAGCTCCAACAAAAAAATATTGGAGTGACCACATGTGTTGGTATCGGCGGAGATCCGGTGCCGGGTACTTCTTTCATTGATTGTTTGAAAGCGTTTGAGGCTGATCCTGACACAAAAGCTGTGATGATGATCGGTGAAATCGGAGGTTCCGCTGAAGAAGAAGCAGCTGACTTTATAAAAAATAGTATGACGAAACCAGTTTCTTCCTATGTTGCTGGTGTTACGGCGCCTCCTGGGAAAAAAATGGGACACGCTGGAGCGATTGTGTCCGGAGGAAAAGGAACTGCAGATGCAAAGATGGAAGCATTGCGAGATGCTGGGGTGAAAGTTGGTTTGAACCCAACCGAAGCTGGCGAGTTAATGGCAGAAATAGTGGCGACTCTCTAACTCGAACTTTTGCTCTAATCAAAAATAAAATCAAAAATGTGGGGCTCCGGACCGAACCGGTGCCCCACAGCCATTTTTGGCAACTATGTTCCGGTATGTGCGAGTAGCAGTCTTGGCATCAGGAACCGGAACAATCCTCGAAGCAATTCTTGGAGCGTCTATAGATGTGGCGCTTGTGCTGACAGACCGGCCCTGTAATGCAACGGTGTTAGCTAAAAATAATGGGATCGTGTCGACAGAAATAACGCGTGCTGAGTTCGGCAAAAAATTTGATCGATCTATTTTCACAGAACAAGTAGTGCAGGCCTTAGAAGAAAAGAACATTGATGTTATTGCGATGGCCGGTTTCGGAACTGTACTTGGCGAAGCTTTTTTCCGAGCTTTCGATACGCGAGTTCTGAATACCCACCCATCACTACTGCCTTCATTCCCAGGCTGGCACAGTGTGAGAGACGCACTTCAGCATGGTGTTAAAGTAACGGGATGTACTGTGCATATAGCGACGCTAGAAGTAGATGCTGGACCTATCCTTGCGCAACAAGCCATTGAAATTTTGTCAGACGACGACGAATTCAGCCTTCATGAACGCATAAAAGCTGTTGAACGAGAAATATACCCAAACACAATAAAACGGTTTATTGAAACACTGGAGAAAAACTCTTGAGAGCACTCATTTCTGTTTATGACAAAACTGGCATAGTGGAATTCGCTAACACCCTGATCGAAATGGGATGGGAAATAATTTCTAGTGGAGGAACAGCTTCAGCGTTGAGCGCAGCTGGAATAGCAGTACTCGAAGTTGAGGACGTTACCGATAGTCCTGAGATGCTAGACGGCCGAGTTAAAACATTACATCCCCGGATTCATGGAGGAATCCTAGCCGACCGCACAAAACCCGCACATATGAAGGCGCTTACAACTGCAGATATAACCCCAATTGATCTGGTTGTATGCAACCTGTACCCATTTAGGAGCGATCCGAGCATTGAACTCATAGACGTCGGCGGACCAACGATGGTCAGAGCTGCCGCAAAGAACCATGGATCAGTAGGAATCCTCGTAGAACCTTCAGATTATGAACCGGTCATCGCAGAACTCGCAGAAACTGGTGAACTATCAGAAGCCACAAGGAAAAGACTTGCTCGAGCAGCTTTTGCTCATACCGCAGCATATGACGCAGCTATTGTCGATTGGTTCGATGCCGATGATCCATTACCACCATCAATCCATTTGGCTTTAGAAAAAGCAGCTGATTGTCGCTACGGGGAGAACCCTCACCAAGATGGAGCAAGATACCGCCTTGTTGGAACCTCTCCATGGTGGGATCACGTAGTCCAACATGAGGGGCTAGCTCTCAGCTACCTCAACTTTTTTGACGCCGATGCTGCATGGCGAATCGTTCACGATTTGGGTGAAGTGAATCACGACAAAGCGGTAGCGATCATAAAACATGCAAATCCGTGTGGCGCAGCGATTGGTTCCGACCTTGCCGAAACTTACCAACGAGCGTACGACTGTGATCCTCGATCAGCATTCGGAGGAATCGTTGCGTTTAATCATGCAATTGACCTTTCGACCGTAGAAGCAATAGAACAATCCGCTCAGGCAGACCTCATAATTGCGCCGGGTTTCGAACACGGAGTAATTGACCGGATCAGGTCTAAACGAAAAAACACTCGAATTCTTGAAGGCCCAAGCCCTGATAAACAGCAAACAGAATTGCGCCAAATCACAGGTGGATGGCTTGCACAAACTGCACACAATTTTAAAGCTGAACGGCCTGATTGGGTAGTAAAAACTGAACGACAGCCAACAGAATCTGAATGGCAAGATGCTGCATTTGCGTGGCGAGTTGCCGGCCACGTCACATCAAATGCGATTGTTCTTAGCAAGGGTGGCACAGCTTGGGGGATTGGGGCTGGGCAACAAAATAGAGTTGAGTCGGGTCAGATAGCCGCAAATAAAGCGGCTGGGCGAGCAGCTGGCGGTGCCTGTGCCAGCGACGCTTTTTACCCGTTCCCAGATGGGATAGAAGCTGCTGTCGAAGCGGGAGTTTCGG
>DMOB01000155.1:0-2966 GCA_003452475.1 Acidimicrobiaceae bacterium
GGATCCACGTAATTATAGGTAAGCCCATGCACCCACCAGCTTTATCAGATACAGGAAGACTGTCTCGTAAAGAAGTGAGAAACACTACGGAGTTACTTCGGGAAGAAATTCAGAATCTTTTCGATCGAGCTCAAATGAAAGTCGGAGGACCTAATCTGCGAGACACCGAAGACTAACGAGAGAAATCTGAAGTAACCAACCTAGTGTCAGAAGCCGACAGCGGAGAGTTCAGGTTAGTTAGCGAGCACCGATAGCACCTCGCTAGCAGATACATCTCGATCTCTAGCGGCTTTTCTGCAGTTGGGTGCGACTGCGAGCATCACATGAACGGCAGCTTCGAGTGAAGTAAGCAAATTGCGGAGCTCCCTAGGAGGAGGGAAGTATTCATCTTCTTGAGTGATGGAGATTTCTCGCACCCCATTGTTTGGAGCTAGTTTAGTAATCACTGCTTGAACTAATTCTTCCGGAGCTGAAGCTCCTGCGGTAACACCTATGATGCCTTTCAAGTCGCCCGGTAGCTCTGAAACTGAATTTATTCTGAAGACTTGGGTGTTCCCTGCCTCATAAGCAAGTTTTGCTAATGCCATTGTGTTGGAAGAATTAGCGGAACCTATAACTATTACTGCATCACATTGTGCTGAGATAGCTGAAAGGGCTGACTGTCTATTAGTAGTTGCGAAACAAAGATCGCTGCGGCCAGGCATCCAAACGTCAGGAAACTTGTTGACAGTAGCCTCAAGCACTCCTTCCCAGTCTTTATGGCTTAAAGTTGTCTGGGCTAAAATAGCAATCGGCTCAGCGAACTGGGGTAATGCCTCGACTTGTGCTGCGGTCTCAACAAGGCTTATTTCCTGTGGGGCAACGGCCATAGTGCCAACTGCCTCCTCGTGCCCCTCATGTCCGACATATACAATTCGGTAGCCTTTTCCAACCCGTACTTGAACTTCGTGATGGACCTTCGTTACTAATGGACAGACCGCATTTACAACGAACCCACCAGAGCGCTCTGCCTCAGAGACCACCTCCGGAGCCGAACCATGAGCGGACAGCATAATAGGCCGCCCTTTAGGGACTTGAGAAATATCGTCGACGAATTCAACACCAAGCTGACGAAAGCGATCTACAACTATTTGGTTGTGAACAATCTCGTGATAGCAGTAGACCGGCGGCTCGAACGATCTCACCATCCAGATAAGTGCTTTGATAGCCATTTCCACCCCCGCGCAAAAACCTCGAGGGGAAGCCAGAAGAACTTGGTCTACGTTCACGTCTTTGAGGTTAGCGTGCTCAGGGGGCGAGAAAGAAGAAGATCTGTTCGGCGATGGCGCTCAATTTAGGAGGATCACTCAGATCAGGAGGAGAGAGAACAGATGGGCCTATCCTTAACAAGGTATGTCACGTCCAATTATCGTCGCCGTAGAGCCGGGTAGCCCGGCTTACGAAGCTGGCCTACTTCCCGGTGATGAAATCGTAACAATTGATGGAGAAGTTCCGACCGATGTCATTAGGTGGCAACTCTTAGTTGATGAGCCCGACCCAGTTTTTGAGATTAGTCGCGGTGGGCTTGAAATTAGTTTGACCGTAGCTAAACCGGCGAGCAGCTCACTAGGAGCTGATGTCGATGCAGCGATATTTGATCGTGTGAGAACGTGCGACAATCATTGCGAGTTCTGCTTCATCTACCAACTACCTAAGGGGATGAGGCGCAGCCTCTATATGAAAGATGATGATTATAGGCTGTCTTTTTTGTACGGAAATTTCACCACTCTTACCCGCTTTACCGAAGCCGATCTTGAAAGAGTGATTTCTGAGAGTTTGTCGCCTCTTTATGTGTCCATCCACGCTACGGATCCTGAAGTTCGAAGTCGTATGCTCAAAAACAAGCGAGGTGCTTACAGCCTGAGATGGCTTAGGGCTCTGCTTGACCATGGCATCGAAATTCATGGCCAGATTGTTGTGTGTCCTGGTCTTAATGACGGAGACCTTCTTGACCAAAGCCTCATGGGTATTTTAGATAAATACTCGGAGTTAGCCTCTGTTGCCGTAGTGCCTCTGGGTGTTAGTGACTATAACCGTGAGACATCGATGCGAGCGCACAGCGAAGACGAGGCTCGAAAAGTAGTAGAAATTGTTGAAGACTGGCAGACCCGATTTCTAAAGTTGTTGGGGCGCAGGATGGTCTTCGCCGCAGACGAGTACTATTTGATTGCCAACGTGCCGTTCCCGAGTTCATCGACGTACGGAGAGTTTCCGATGCATGAAGATGGGATTGGAATGGTCCGGGCTTTCGAAGCGGAATTTAACGGAGACGTTGAAAGTGGAATCGGCCCTAGGGCAGGTTTTTTCCATTGGGTAGACGGAGCACCCGCTGAGGGCTACCGCGCTCCTCGAGAAAAACCTGTGGTAGCCAATAGAGGTGGTGAGCTATTAACTAATATTGAAGACCTCGAAGGGTCTTCGGTGCCAGTGCAGCTAAAACCTAGTAGGAAAGCTCCGATTGGCATACTTACGGGCAGCTATGGCATGCGGGTCCTTGCTCCGCTCTTAGAGGAATTAGACCGAGAAGATGTAAGACTTATAGAAGTTGAAAATAAGTTTTTTGGCGGAAATATTGGTGTTAGCGGTTTGATGGTTGGAGAAGATATAAGTCGGGTTTTAGAAGTTGAGCCCGAGGGTCACCGTTATTTATTGCCAGATGTTTGTCTAAGCTCGGGCCGATTTCTGGATGGCGTAGAAGTTGTTGACCTTCCTCGAAGTGTCGAGGTTGTGCCCGCTGACGGCATAGCATTGCGAGCTGCTCTTGAGGGCACCTCGCAACGGTCAATACCAGGAGGTAAGCATGGCTGAGTTACCTGTTGTGTCAGTTGTCGGGAGACCCAATGTTGGAAAATCAACTTTGTTTAATCGTTTAGTTCGATCAGATAAAGCCATTGTTAACAACGAACCTGGCGTAACAAGAGATAGAA
>DMOB01000320.1:0-5833 GCA_003452475.1 Acidimicrobiaceae bacterium
TGCTTGGGGTGGACACGGCACAAAATTTGGAGATAGGCGTACTTCCTGCTCAAAAATGGGCGGCATTGTGCTTTGGTATTGGATCACTAGCACTTACCGGCTACATCATATTGGCAGTTGATAATCCTGTGACCGGTCGACCAGGCTTGGGAGGAGCGATTGATGAGACGGCTAATGTCCGACTCTTAGCCAGATCGCTTTTTTCCAACTACGTGTATGCATTTGAATTGACTTCTTTACTATTAGTGATTGCTGTAATTGGTGCAGTTGTTCTAGCTCGTAAACCAGCAAAAGAGTTACCAGACGAGGCGGGCCGATGATTGTTACGACCAGTTGGTACCTAGTGTTAGGAGCTCTCCTTTTCATTATTGGTGGCGTTGGCCTTCTGATTCGCCGAAACCCTCTAATAATGCTCATGTGTGTAGAACTAATGCTCAATGGAATTAATTTGAGTTTTGTAGCGTTTTCAAGAGCGTTAGGAGATATCGGTGGCCAAACTGTAGTTTTCTTTGTCTTAGTAGTGGCCGCAGCCGAAGTGGTTGTTGGGCTTGGACTCATAGTAGCTATATTGCGACGCGCACCAGGTTCTACTGCTGATGATCTTTCGGTATTGAAGGGTTAGTGCCTTATGGTTGAACTGGTTTGGTTGATACCGACTTTGCCCCTGGTTGGTTTTCTATTTTTATTGCTTGCCGGAAGTCGATTGGGTGAACCAAAAGCAGGGTGGCTAGCGACAGCCGCATCAGCATGTTCTTTTGTCGTCGCTTTCGTCGTTTTTCTGGGCTTATTGACTAGAACTGGTGATAATCGTTCTTTTGAGCAAGTTCTTTTTGATTGGCTTCCAGTTGGCTCACTTAATGTAGAAGCTGGGTTTTTAGTTGATCCGCTCTCTATGACCATGGCGTTATTCGTCACCGGCGTAGGCACTCTAATTCATCTTTACTCAGTGGGTTATATGCACGGGGATCCAAAGTTTTCGAAGTTCTTTCTATATCTCAACCTGTTTCTATTCTCAATGTTGATGCTGGTTTTGGGAAATAATCTTGTCATCACATTTCTTGGTTGGGAAGGAGTTGGCACTTGTTCATATTTACTCATCTCTTTCTGGCATAAGAAAGACAGCGCAGCTACAGCTGGTAAAAAAGCTTTCGTAACTAATCGCGTTGGTGATTGGGGCTTTATGATTGCAATGTTTCTGTTGTGGAGCTCAATCGGAACTTTAACTTACACAGAAATAGCGCAGTCTTCTCCAATGGCGACAGTTACAGGAACCGCTGTCTCACTCCTTCTATTCGTAGCAGCGGCTGGTAAATCTGCTCAATTGCCTCTCTACGTGTGGTTGCCTGACGCCATGGAAGGTCCCACCCCAGTTTCAGCGATGGTTCATGCAGCGACAATGGTTACCTCTGGTGTTTACTTACTGGTTCGAATGAATCATGTGCTAACGAGTGACGCATTGATAGTGATCGCAGTGGTTGGAGCAGCTACTGCTCTTTTCGCAGCGTTAGCAGCCGTGGCGCAGCAAGATATTAAGAAAGTTCTTGCGTATTCGACTGTTAGTCAACTCGGATATATGTTTCTGGCAATCGGATCAGGTGCCTATGTTGCAGCTATTTTCCATGTAATTACTCATGCGTTCTTTAAAGCGCTCTTATTTCTTGGCTCAGGGTCAGTGATACATGGAATGCACGATGAGCAAGACATGAAGAAAATGGGGGCTCTGCGGAGTCTTATGCCAATTACTGCTGGAACCTTCATAATCGGTTGGCTAGCTATTGCGGGTGTCCCTCCATTTTCCGGCTTTTGGTCTAAAGATGAGATTCTCTTAGCCGCATGGGAACAGCCGAATATTGGCCCGATTCTCTGGGTAGTAGGCTTGGTGACTGCTCTCTTGACTGCTTACTATATGAGCAGGCAAGTTTTCCTGGTGTTCTTTGGAGACAAACGCTGGGATGATGGGGTGCAACCCCACGAATCGCCATGGACTATGACTCTTCCGCTCTGTATTCTAGCGGTGGCTGCTGCAATGGGTGGATTGTTAAATCTCCCGGTAGTAGCAGACTGGTTGTACCTAGAGCATTTCCTGGAACCGATCTTCAGCCATCCACATCACTTCGTATCCAGTAGCACGACGAAAATAATTCTAGCGATAATAGCGGTTTTGGCAGGTTTTGTTGGGATCGGTGTCGCCACAGCAGTATGGCTTTTACATCGAGTCAAGGCTGATCGACTAGAGCCAAAAGTTTTTGAAAACGCTATGTATATAGATGCTACTTACTCGAAAGTTGTAGGTGGGGTGGGCCAAAAGGCCTTTGAAATGATCTCTAATGCGGATAAAAAATATGTGGATGGTGCCATTAATCAAATTGGAAAAAGTACGATCAGACTCGGCGTAATGATGAGGCCCTTACAGTCAGGTTATATGCGTAATTATGCAATTGGTATAACAATCGGTGGGTTAGCTTTACTCATTTGGATAGTTGCAGGTGCCTCTTGATGGACTTACTCGGATCTACAGAGGTAGCGTCATTCCCAGTACTTAATGTTCTGATTTTACTGCCTGCTATTGGAGCGCTTGTAGTTGCTCTGTTGCCAAAAAATAGACCGGAGATAGTACGACCAATTGGCGCTCTATTTGCTCTGGGAGCAGGCGCAATGTCTGTTTTTGTAATGATCAAGTTTCAAATTTCTGATAGCGGTTTTCAGTTTGAGTCCTCTCAGACTTGGATTCCGTCGTTGGGAATTTCTTGGCATGTAGGCGTTGACGGCATATCACTATGGCTTGTAGTTCTGACTGGGTTAATAACTCCGATTGTCTTGTTAGCGGTGGACCCTCATCATGATCCTAAGCCTTACACAGCATGGCTTCTATTGCTCCAAGCTGGGTCATTCGGCGCATTTTTAGCACTAGATCTTTTTCTGTTTTTTGTGATGTTTGAAATTGTTTTGGTGCCAATGTACATGCTCATCGGCGGTTGGGGTTATGACGATCGCCGGTACGCGGCAACAAAGTTCTTTCTTTATACGATGGCAGGATCGGCACTTATGCTTGTTGCCATAGTCACCGTGGCTGTCTTAAGTGCTAAAGATGGAGGCCTGACGTTCGATGTTGTTGAGCTAGCTAATCGTCAATCTTTAGCGACGAATACGAGCCGCTTATGCTTCGTTGCTTTCGCTTTAGCATTCGTGATTAAGGTTCCAGTAGCCCCTTTCCACACATGGCTTCCAGATGCTCACACACAAGCTCCAACGGCTGGTTCAGTAGTTCTTGCTGCGGTTATGCTCAAGTTGGGTGCATATGGCTTGCTTCGATTTGGGCTTTATCTGTTCCCGGAAGCAGCTGTTTGGATGGCCCCAACACTAGTTACCTTGGGGGTTTTCGGAGTAATTTATGGTGCAGTTGTGGCTGCAATGCAGAAAGATCTAAAACGGCTTGTCGCATATTCGTCGGTGGCCCATATGGGGTTTATTATTTTAGGAATTTTTGCGTTCACTACTCAAAGTCTTCAGGGTGGGATTCTTCAGATGGTCAATCATGGCCTTTCTACTGGAGCTTTGTTCCTCATGGTTGGAATGCTTTACGAGAGGCGAAAGACCCGAGCAATTGCTGAATTGAAAGGAATCCAGACTGCCGCTCCGGTGTTCGCTGGATTCTTCACCGTAATAATGCTTTCTTCTGTCGGGGTGCCGGGTCTTAATGGTTTTGTCGGTGAATTTTTGATACTAATAGGTTCGTTTGAAACACGCCGCTGGTGGACCGTGATAGCGGCAACTGGTGTGATCCTGGCAGCCGTTTATTTACTTTGGGCGTACCAACGCGTGTTTCATGGTGAACCAGGGTCCGCTGATGAAAAAACACCGGACTTGAGACTTCGCGAAGGTCTGGTTCTTGCTCCATTCATAGTAGGAATTATATTTTTAGGGGTTTATCCAAAGCCATTGTTAGAACGTATCGAACCGGCGGTTGATCGATTGCTTATCCATATTGAGGAGCACTCAGATTACGAACGTCCAGAACCAAATACCCCAGTGATAATAGATGTTCATCACGAAACTGAGAAAGAGGAGGGGCATTGATGAAAACTATCTCTGCAGCGATATTTGAAGCTCCTTCGGTGGATTGGTGGGGCTTGCTACCTCAAATGGTTTTGTTGGGTGTAGCGCTATCGTTACTTCTAATCACTTCAATTTCAAGAAGTAAATTCTCTACTGCTTTCAGCACCTTATGTTCTGTGCTTGCAGGCTCAACGGTTTTTTTGATCGCCCTTGGATTATGGGGAGATGTTCAGGAACTAGGGCCTCGATCAAGTCTTGCTAGCGCGTTTGCAGTCGATGGCTTCAGTATTTTCTTCACGATATTGATTTCACTTGGCGTGGTCGCAACAGCGCTGATATCGCACAGTTACATAGAACGGGAAGGAATTGATTCCGCTGAATATCATGCTCTTCTGATGTGCTCCGCAGCTGGGGCTATAGTTATGGCCTCAGCTAACGATCTTATAGTGCTGTTTGTTGGGCTTGAGGCCTTGTCAATTGGTCTATACGTCATGATTGCTATTCATACCCGGCGTGTTGAAGCGCGTGAATCAGCAATGAAATACTTTGTATTGGGGGCTTTCAGCTCAGCATTTTTTTTATATGGGATTGCACTCGTTTACGGCGCAACCGGGTCGACTAATTTAGTACAAATAAGAGATTATTTAGACGAAGTGGCCTTTAAGGATGAGCACATATTATTGGCCGGTATAGGTCTTTTGTTAATAGGGTTAGCTTTCAAAGTTGCTGCGGCCCCATTTCACTTTTGGGCGCCTGATGTGTATCAGGGAGCTCCCAGCCCTGTTACTGGGTATATGGCATCGATTGCAAAAGCTGCTGGATTCGCGGCGCTGTTACGGGTGTTTTTCGCTGCACTGCCAAGTTATAAGTTAGATTGGTCACCAATTATTTCGGCATTAGCGATATTGACTTTAGTAGTTGGTGCTGTAATGGCTATTTTGCAGACTGATGTTAAAAGAATGCTTGCTTTTTCGTCAGTTAGCCATGCCGGTTATGTGCTCGTAGCAATCCAGTCAGCAAATGCCAGCGGAACGTCTGCTGCACTTTTTTATCTCTTTACATACTCTTTCGTAGTAATCGGAAGTTTTGGTGTTGTCAGCTTGATGGGATGGAAAGATGGTCATTCTTTAGATCGATATTCAGGTATCGGCTTGAGCAGGCCGGTATTGGCACTAACTTTCACGGTATTTCTTCTGGCGCAAGCGGGCGTGCCTCTTACTTCTGGTTTCGTGGGCAAATTCCAAGTCATTACCTCGGCGGTAGATGTTGAAAATTATATTTTGGCTTCGATAGCAATGCTTACAGCAGTAGTTAGTGCGTATATGTATTTAAAGATTGTTATGACGATGTATGTAACTGAAAAAAATTCGGAAGGGCCGGATATCGCTATTCATTGGACAGGCAGAATCGTGCTCGGAGGAATTTTAGTTTTTACCTTAGTAGTGGGCATTATCCCCCAGTCTTTGATTGATTTCAGTCAAGATGCAGTGCCGGTATTGATCGCAGGATGATTAATTTGATGAAATTTAAAGTATTTCCTAAAAGAGAAACATTTTTTATTGGAAAAAGACAGTATGACTGCAACTTCCACGATACGTTTCAAGAGGTTCGAAACCTGCGGAACGAGGCGCCGCACTGGGTTTTGAACGTTCCCGGAACTCTTGGCTAGCCTCCCTTACTGTGTCAGATTTCCTTCGGAGTTATTTAACGGTAGCCATCTTTGGGATGGCGGCTGTCGCCATGGCGGGCGGCATGCTTACGATCGCGCGAATTTTAC